>JAJYVK010000053.1 GCA_021792075.1 Actinomycetes bacterium
CACCTTCAAAGAGCCGGTCTGGAACAATCTAAATCAGCTCTACGGCCTCGAAAACGCACTCGTAAAGTCTCCGCAGTTCAAGACGGTTTCTGGACCGTTCAATCCCATAGGAACCCAGCTGACGGCCGCACAGCTAAGCGCTGCGCATTCAGCTCTTGGCAATCCAAAACTGCTGCCTACCTCCCAACCGATTGCGGCCAATGCTGCAACACAGAGTTCAGTTACACCGGCTCTTTACAACTCGTATCGAACAGAGTTCCAATACATTTCAGCTGATGGGAGGACCGTCCTCTTCGAAACCACTCTTACAGCCGGCAACCCCTCCACTACGGCTGCCTTGAACGCCGTGCCCTCCATCCGGGCACAAGTGGCAACTCTCGGACAGCACTATGGAGCCTCGGCTTATGGCGTCGCGGGTCAAGCACCAGCGAGCTACGACATCTCATCGGCATCCAATTCAGACCTTGTCCGAATAGTGCCAATCGTGGTGATAATCATCGGCTTTTTGCTCGCGATCGTTCTAAGGTCCTCCGTTGCTCCTCTGTACCTCGTTGTATCGGTAGTACTCTCGTACCTGGCCGCCCTGGGACTCGATGTTCTCGTGTTCGTAGACCTGCTCGGGCACAAAGGTCTGTCATTTGTCTTGCCGTTCTTGTTGTTCCTCTTCCTTCTGGCTTTGGGTGAAGACTACAACATCTTGGTCATGACTCGAATCCGCGAAGAAGCCCATCATATGAACCTAAAAGATGCCGTCACAGCAGCACTAAACGCAACCGGATCTACCGTAACCTCGGCCGGCCTTGTGCTCGCAGGCACCTTCGCGGTTCTTGGCTTCGCTTCACAGGGGAGCGCCCAAGTACAGGAGATAGGCTTTGGTCTCGCGCTGGGAATCCTCATGGATACCTTCCTCGTCAGAACCTTGCTCGTCCCCTCGACCGTCGTCCTTCTTGGGAAATACAACTGGTGGCCCTCCAGACTGGCACAAACGCCGCAGACCCTACCCGAAGACATCATCGTCGAAGAAACCGATCTCGAAGAACCTGAACTGGAAGAACCAGAACTAGTGGAGGACTAGAAACTGGGGTAGCCGCAGCTTTGGGCTGCGCCTGCCCCAATCAAGATGAGCCGTCTCTTTGGGACGAAGAGCAAAATATCTTTTGCTAACACCCCAAAAAGATAATATTGTCTACATAAATGCATGCAATTTGTGACTCTGATTTAGTGGCCATTGGGAAGGTCCGCGGACAACGGTCAGAATCATAAGATGGAGACGGGGGTAGATTGCAAAGAGATCATCCGGATTGGGACCTGATAGCGGGTGAAGGGTTCGGCCGCTTCGGGGAGAAATGCCGATCATCAAGTCGAGCAAAGCTCCCATTGGATTGGTCTAGCTCTCACCTAATAATGATGAGGACTGGAGATGATCTTCCAGTTAGCTGCGCTTTCAGAATCGCACGCCCATGGTTCTTTTCTTGGCCCGCCGCGGAGCCCAAAGCGGTGAAGCAAAAAACGACAAAACCTCGTTTTAGGCGAGGACGGCAAATAGCTCCCTTGAGGGATTGCGAGCTGATTTCCCAGGCGAGCAAGGAAATAGAGCTCCTTCTCGTAATTTATTCACATGCAAAAGGCTCTAGTTTGGTTTTGAAAGCGAATTAGTTCATGGCTGGTTGGAGTGGATTTGAGACGAAGGGCGCCCTAAGCAGGCTGCTTTTCGCTCCTCTGCTTCGATGCGCCGACAATGCGAGGAACCTATGTCAGACAACGTGATGATCGACCAGATACGGGACTTGATACTGCGAAGGGTCTTGGTTCCAGGTCAACGCGTACGCCAAGCGGAAGTTGCTGAAATGCTCAACGTCAGCCGCAGTCCGATTCGTGAAGCACTACAGGGGCTCGAGGCTGAGGGCCTCGTGACATATCAACGCAATCGCGGGTACGTGGTGACCCGGCTCAGTGCAGGCCTGCTCCAGCAGGCATATCGAATGCGCGAGCTTCTCGAAACCGAGCTGCTTCAAAGCATTTGTTGGCCAGATCAAGATGCTTTGAACCGACTGAAGGAGTTGGAGTCAGAGCTTGTCCAGGCAAAAGATAGCGTGAACCACCTTGTGCGGCTGAATCGGGAGTTCCACTTCGCGATCTTCGCCCTCGCGGAAATGAGCCTTTTCGAGGAGGAGGTGGGACGTCTGTGGCGACTTACCGAGCCCTACAGGGCCGTTTATCTCGTCAGCGAGACAACGCGTGAGGAGATCATTCGGGAACACCAGATGATTCTAGAATGCCTCAGTCAACGCGATCGCGACCTCCTGCTGATTCTTACCGCACAGCACAGGAAGAAGTCCGAGGTCTACCTGACCAAGTTCCTTGAAGAAGAAGAGTTCTCTGTACTTACCGATGACTACATCCATGTCACGAGCGGACTGCGCTTTGCAGAGCCGGACTCCGACGAAGCTGTTGTCCTTCGAAGCTAAGCCTGCACTGGCAAATCCGCTCTCGAGCCCACAAAGTTGAGTTGCCGGTTGAGCAGCTTGAAGCAATCACCCCGCAAAATACTCAGAGACGTAGCCTCGAAGCGGACTCAGGCTTGGCCTCTACTTCCGCCTATCAAGAAACGCCTTGAGCCGTTCTTTATGGTCCTCGGTCTTGAAGCATGCAACTTGTGCATCGGACTCGCCCTCAAGCAGATCTTCCAAAGTCATAGTCGGAAGATTGTTCAGAAGTTGCTTCGACAGACGCAGTACTTCACGCGGCCTCCGTGATAGCTTCTGAGCAAATTCCAAAGTCTCCGAAACCAGTTTGTCCGGTTCACACACCTGATGAATGATTCCCACGCGCTCGGCTTCGCGGGCATCGATAGGCTCGCCCATCCATAAAAGGAACTTGGCATAGTTCATTCCAACCACTCGAGGCAGGAAGAAGTGAGCGCCCATATCAGGCACAAGACCGATATCGCCGTGCACCATGGCAAACTTGGCATCAGATGCTGCAAAGGAAATGTCACTAGCCAGAACCAGGCCAAAACCGCCTCCATAGGCGAGACCATTCACGGCTGAAATTATCACTGCATCGTGATATGCAATAGCCTTTACCAGGCGGTTCATTTTGCGCATGTAGTCAACACCGGCTTCGCCGCGGGCCATGAGTTTGATGTCACCACCGGCACAATAGGCCCGTCCCTTGCCGGTCATCACTACTACCGGAGTGAATTCGGAGTTTACCGACTCCAAAATCTCGACAATTTCCTCGCCCATAACTGTGTCGAGCGCATTGAGCATTCCTGGATTGTTGAACTCTAGCAGGATCACGTCCCCGTGTCGGGATACCTCGGTCAAGCTTTGGGTCACTGGACTCCTCCTCTACTAGCTCACACTCTAGGCCCTAAGCAGTGCTGCGGGCAAGGTCATTACGAAAATCCGGGTGTGCAACTCCGATTAAAGCCTTGGCCCATTGAGACGGAGATAGATCTCTCAAATCTGCGGCGCCAAATTCTGTCACCACGAAGTCGATCTGGCCTTGGGATAAGGTGATCGGAGCATCTTTGGGAAAGATCGGCACGATGTTGCTGCTCGTGCCATCCCTGGATGTGGCACGCAGGGCCACGATGCTGAGACCATTGCTGGCAGCACGCGCGGCTGGTGCAAAATCGGGAAGGCCGCCAGGCGCCGATATTATCCGACCTTTGAGCTGTTCTGCATTAGCCCTTCCAGCGAGATCGATCTGGAGGGCGCTGTTTATCGCGTAAAGATAATCCATTTCCCTTAGGACTTGGGGATTATGAGTGAAAGAACAGGCCCTGATCTCCACCTCGTCATTTTGGTCCAGGTATTTGTATAGCGGCGGTGTCCCCCACGCCATAGCGGTAACCATCTTGCGTGAATGCGGCTTAGTGGCATTTGTGACGTTACCGGTATTTGCCAGCTCAATCACGCCTTCGGTGAATACGCCAGTGTGGATGCCGAGATTCCGCGGAGGATTGCTGGCGAGCGCTTGCAGCATCGCATCCGGAATCGAACCAACGCCAGTCTGAAGGATGGCACCGTCTCCGACAAGATCTGCGACGAGCTGAGCTATACGGCGTTCACCATCATCAATCGGAGGAGAGGTGACTTCAAGCGGGCCTTCATCTGTGGAAAACCAATAATCGATCTGGTCCTCTGTTATAAGGGTGTCGCCAAAGGTGTGCGGAATGCTTGCATCAATCTCCGCAACCACAAGTGGCCGCCCAGCCAACACTGCTGGCATATAGTCGACCGAAACTCCAAGAGACATCCGACCCTGATCGTCTGGGGGTGAAAGGTGCAGAAACAAAAAATCCGCATGCTTTTTGGAGGACAGGTAGAGATCTGGAATCTGAGAAAGTGGATATCGATAGTACTGAATACTGTCGTCACCTGCAACGCTCCTCAGTCCACGCCCTGGAACCCAGGCGTGGATCTTAAGGTATTTCGGCGCCAAAGCAGCAAATGGAACCAAGCCCATTGGTGAAAGCATATAGATGTCGATGTCTTTAAGCTCAGATCCGCAAAGAGCGAGTTGTTCCTCGAGCCAGCGAGGTTCGGCAGCCGCGGAGTGCATGACAATGCTTGAACCGCTTTTGAGCAACGGCAAAAGCTCCTCAAAGCTTTCAAGCTGTTTCACTTTGCTCCTCCAGGCGCTTTATCTTCTGGATAGTCGTAAAATCCCTTCCCGACCTTCTTTCCCCAACGTCCCTCGCTATATAGCTTCTCTAGGATGTCGTTTGGCCTTGCTGATTCATCGCCAGTCTCCTGATATTCGTCAAGCCGGGCCAAGTACGTAACATCGACCCCAGCAACATCCATAAGGTAGAACGGCCCCATTGGATGTCCCAATCCCTTGGTTACCGCCAAATCGATATCCTCTGCCGAAGCATATCCGCCTTCCAAGAGGTTCATCGCCTCTCGTGTCAATGCCCGAAAGATCCGATTAACGACAAATCCCGGCACCTCTTTACGCACTACAACAGAGGTGCGACCGATGTCGCTGCAAAATTTTAGAGCAGCCCTCTCCACATCGGGAGTGACGGAGGGGTGAAGGACAACCTCCACCAAATCCATCACGAGCACAGGATTGAAGAAATGAAGGTTTATAACCCTCTCCGGAGCCGCAGTCACGCCCGCCAGCCGTGATCCGACGATGTTAGAGCTGTTTGACGCCAGTATGGTCGGCGGCGGACAGAGCTGACCCAGCGTCTTGAACAGTTCCGCCTTCGGGGCAAAATCCTCGATTATCGCCTCAATCACTACTGAGGCTCCCGCGACGCAACTTTCCAGCGAGTCGGCATAATTCAACCTTGCAGATGCCTGTTGACGCTGGTCATCTGTTATGCGATTCTTCATGACGCGCGATTCCAAGTACTCGTCAGAGAACTTTTTGGCACTATTAAGCACGTCACCTGAAAGATCGTAAAGAGACGCGTCAATGCCCTTCAATGCGCAGTGGAGGGCGATTTGGCGACCCATGCTTCCGGCTCCTATAACAGCTACTTTCTCCATTTCAAATACCCTTTAGACTCTTTCAGCCGATCCAGATTTCGACTCGTCGCCAAACTTTCCAAGAGCGGTCTTCCGCTCGGGCGAAAAGTAGCAGACGTTGGAAACCTCTATATCAAAGTCAAAGCCCTGGCGAAAACCGACCAAGTGATCCACACAGCGCTTAACTCCTCTGACCGCAGTTTGGACATTATCTGCAATCATCTTGGCTATCTCGATTGCCCTCTCCTCGACGACTTCATCCGCCACCAGATGTGAGACGACCCCCATGGCATACGCCTCCTGCGAATCAATGCGGCGACCGGTCATAGCAAGCTCCTTGGTACGCAAAGGACCCGCGATTCGGGAAAGGAGCTGTAGGGCACCTCCCGCCGGAATCAGTCCCCATCGTGCCTCTGGCAGGCCAAACTGTGACGATTCGCCAGCCACAATGACGTCCGCGGCGAGTGCAAGTTCAAAACCTCCCCCGAGGCAGTACCCAGAAACCGCTGCAATCATCGGCTTGGCCCGCTCGTTCATGGCGAGATAGAACGGGAAAACCACAGCTCTTCTGTACTGATCTGCAGCATCATCGCTAAGTGTCTGGCGTTCCTTGAGATCGACTCCTACACAAAAGGCCCGTTTACCCGCTCCCTGGACTACAGCTACTTTGATCTCAGGATCAGCTTCGACATCTTCGATCCTCCGTCTCAGCTCGTTAAAAAGGTCTCTGTTGAGAGCATTCATCGCCTCTGGCCTGTTCAGAATTATGCGGGCTATGCCGCCTTCGCGCTCAAAATTGACGAGATCCGTCATCGCCGCCTCACCCAGCTCCTATCGCCCCCGGAATACAGGACTGCGCTTTTCCCGAAAAGCCGCAATCCCTTCGCGAAGGTCTTCACTTGCAAATAGCGCGGCCACGCCCATCCTTTCCAGAGCAAGCCCAGTACTCAATGGACTGTCATTTCCCAAGTAAAAGACCTGCAGCAGTATCCTCATTGCCAACGGACTGAAGCTGGCAAGCCGCTTGGCAAGGGCTGTGGTCCTTGTGCTCAGTTCGCCAAGTGGCACGATGTCATTGGCAAGGCCAAGGTCATATGCCCTCTGGGCCTTCATGAGTTCACCGGTCAAGAGCATCTCGATCGCCAAGCCCTGCCCGACAGCGTGCACCAGGCGCTGGGTTCCTCCGTAGCCCGGAATCGCACCCAGTTTTATCTCGGGAAATCCAACCTTTGCGGTATCAGCCATGATACGCATCGTCGCCGCCAGCGCAAGCTCAAAGCCCGCTCCCAGCGCAAGACCATTTACGGCTGCTATGACTGGCTTTCCAATTGCTTCGATTCGCTGGTAAAGAGCCTGCGACCGCTCCGAGAGCATCATCATCTCTGAGGAACTCTTAATTTCCAGCTCTTTAAGGTCAGCGCCAGCTGAAAACGCGCGATCGCCGCTGCCGGTAACCACAACAACTCGAATCTCCTCTTGACCAGCAACAGCGTAGAATACCTCGTCCAACTCGGCCAGAGCAGCCTCATTCAGCGTGTTCATGCTTTCGGGGCGATTTATCGTGATGTTGGCGATGTTATCGTCCACAGAAAAAATGATCGAACTTTCCATTCTTTGCGCCTTCAACTCTCACGGCGAATCGTCATTGCGGTGCTTACGCCGCCGCCCCCGCAGATCCCGGCAACTCCAAACTCACCGTCGTTCACCCGCAGAACGTTGTACAGAGACATTAGAATCCTTGCGCCTGAAATTCCGGTGGGATGACTCATGGCTATAGCCCCTCCGTGGACGTTAACCTTGTCTCGGTCCCATCCCAAAACGCGCTCATTTGCGAGCATCTGTACTGCAAAGGCTTCATTGACCTCGATAAAATCCATATCCCCAAGGAGCATTCCGGCGCTTTTCAGCGCGGCTGGGATTGCGATCCCCGGTCCTTCGCCCATGAACGGCGGATCTACTCCAACTTGGGCAAATGAGACAACCGAAAACAGAGGGGTCCAGCCGTGCTCCATGGCCGTTGTACGACTTGTCACGACGAGTGCAACTCCGCCATCACCCATGCTGCAAGAGTTGCCTGCAGTCACCGAGCCTCCAGCCTCAAAAGCGGGGCTGAGACGAGCCAGCTTCTCAAGAGAGGTATTACGTCGAATCGACTCATCGTGGTCCAGGTTCCCTAGCGTCGGCTCAAGGCCAGATATAGAGGTAGACGAGGCAATCTCCCATTTCAGATAGCCACGGTCCTGTGCACTTGCCGCCTTTTGGTGAGACTCGAGAGCAAAGGCGTCCTGCTCCTCACGAGTGATCCGATACTTCCTTGCAAGATTCTCCGCAGTCTGGCCCATGGTCATGTCGCACAACGGATCGATGGTGTCGCTCCACGCGTCTTCCAAGACACGATTGCCTAGCTTGATGCCCTCCCAACGGACATTTTTCATCATGAAAGGCATTGTGCTCATCGATTCCATTCCCCCAGCGACCACAGTGCGAGACTCTCCCGCCCATATCGACTGGCTGGCTAGCATGACGCTTTTCATGCCGGAAGGGCACGCCATGTTGATAGTCGCGGCAGGCACCGACGTTGGAATGCCGGCCCTTACCGCGGCAGTCCGAACTGGATTGGGCCCATTGCCCGCCTGGCGACAATTGCCCAACAAAACCGTGTCGATCTCCTTTGGCTCCACATTGCCGCTCTCAAGAGCCCCCCTGATCGCCGCGGCTCCGAGTTGAGCGGCGGGAACATCACGCAACGTTCCACCAAAACGCCCCAGAGGGGTTCGTGCCATGCCGACAATGACTATGTCGTCCACTTGAATAGCTCCTTTGTCGCAAAGCGGATAACCGGGCAATCCTGGTTATCCGTAGGAATAAAACCCTTGACCGGACTTCCTTCCCAGGTATCCCGAGGCAACAAGAGAGCGGTGCAGGGGGCATGGAATGAACTTGTTGCCGCCACACTGCTCGTTCAGATCCTCGAGAATGTGCAACATAGTGTCAAGCCCAACGAAGTCCCCCAGCTGAAGCGGACCCATAGGGAAGTTGAAGCCGTCTCGCATCGCCTGATCCACGTCTTCGACCGTTGCCACGCCCTCGTAAACGGTCCATACAGCCTCATTGAACATCGGCATGTAGACCCGGTTGGTAATGAAACCCGGCGAGTCCTTTTTCACCTCC
>JAJYVK010000054.1 GCA_021792075.1 Actinomycetes bacterium
CGGACATGGTGGCCCAGAAGGGGCTTGGTTGGGTGGTCCCGCCAGGAGATCGGGCGGCTCTAGCGCGAGCAATCGTCGAGATGGCGAGCGACCCAGATCGTCGGCGTGAGATTCAAGACCGCGTCCGCCTCGCTGCGAACCATCTGACCTGGGACAAGGCAACCATCCCGCTTGTAAGATTCGTGAGCCAGCCCTCCATGGCTCCGGATCACCCGCGCAACCGGTGGATTCACCAACGCCCCCCGAGTGCTGCCGAGTTGAGGGCTCGTGAAGCATCAAGGCTGTTGCGGAGGGCCGTCTATGAGTTGGGCCACAGTGGTTTCCATGGTACTTTGAAGGGGGCGAGGCGATGGTGGACGCAGCGGGCGAGCATACGTGCTGGCGACGATGGCGCAGGCGACTAGGCCGAAGCGACCAGCCGCTGACCGCAGACGACACCCACCGCGCACCCCGCGAGCGCGCGGGCCGGTCGGTGCAGCCTCGGGCAGTCAGACCCCGGACAGACGGGCCCCAAACAACGACATGGATGAGCGAGCCAGAGGCCTCAAGAGACAAGGCTTTGAGGAGATGCGCCAGCGCTGTCACGAGTAGGCCGGTCAGACCGTGACGCGCGGGGACGACCGAGAGTGCGGGCTGCTAAACTCCCACACCGTGGTTGCACTCGCAGACGCTCGCTGGTCTGTACCTACAGCTGATGCCGGCCCTTCCCGGCGCCGCGCTCTGAGCCCAGACCAACACGCGCTCGCGGGCATCAGGACTTCTCTGCTTTGAACGAAAGGCGCGCACCCGCCGAGAACAGAGCGCTTGTCAGTGTGGTTATTGTGACCTACGAGCCGGACTTGACCATGCTTGAGGATTGCCTGAAGTCTGTAGGCCTTTCCGACTACCGACCCCTCCAGGTAGTGGTCGTGGACAACGGCTCGACCCGGCCCGGCGTCGAGGAAACAATAAACGAGGCGCTCCGGCGTCACCAGGAAGTCTCGGTGACCGTTTCACGCCAGACCAAGAACCTGGGCTACGCGACCGCCACGAACGTGGGCGTGGATCTGACCACGGGAGAGTTCCTGCTCCTGCTTAATCCCGACGCTCGCCTCGAGGCCGACACGATCCGTCTGCTGGTGGATGCCGCACGTAGGCGCCCCCAGGCCGCCGGGTTCGCCCCCAAAGTCATCTTGGCAGATCCCGGTCTAGTCATTGATTCCGTAGGCTTGGTACTTCACCATGGAGGCCAGGCTCACCAAAGAGGCCTGGGGCAGGTCGATCTCGGCCAGTACGATCTTGAAGAGCCCGTTGCCGGGCTGTGTTTCGCCGCGGCTCTGATTCGCCGCAACGCCTGGACTCGTGTCGGCGCCCTGGACACGAGCTACTTCATGTTTTACGAAGACGTGGATTGGTCATTTCGAGCACAGGTCACCGGCGAGACTTTTTGGTCGATACCCAAAGCCAAGGTGTTTCACGTTCACTCTGCCAGTACTCGCCATCTCGGCACCGGTTTCAAGACTCGCCTAATCCAGCGCAATCTGATCTGGACTGGAGTCAAGAACCTGGAGTCGCGAGGGGCCGCCAGAGTGCTGGTCCGCCGAACTGCCGCAAATCTGCGACGGCTTGGGCAACCCCGGCAGGCCGTGCCGTCGGCCACGGCCCTCATCGAGGCTTGGGCTGGGTTGCCGGCAGTCCTTAGGTCGCGCCGCGGGATCCAGGCGAGGAGACGCCGAGCCGACCGAGCCTATTTGGGCGGCCACGGGGAGGCCACCTTCTTTGACGCAGAAAACTACCAATCGCAGATCAGCGTGGTTCATCTGACCACCGTGCTTCGCCGCCTCTACGCCGTCAGCCCTGATCCAGCCTTGGAACGTACACTGCTGCGCGTCATCAGCGCCGAGAACACCGGCTTAGCTAGGGATCACGCACGGGTCGCGGAGATGGTGCGAGGCGGCGGAATGAAAATCTCACCTGCCCTAGATTGGTTCTTGGGCCAGCTTGAGAATCCGTAGCCGAGGTTGGAACGTCTTACTTATGACAAGCGCGGTAAAACAACCAAATCGACTTGGCTCGGAATTTGGAGTGTGCAGGCCCTGCGGCACACCGGTTGCGCTCCCTCCCATTTCACTACACCTTCGTCGGCAAGACAGGTCATCGGTTTCATGGGGATTAGAGGTAAAACTGCATTCGCCCACAAACTGGAACTGGTTCAGAAGTAAGTGCGGTGCATCGGTCTCAGCGTGTTCCACCCCGACATGGTCCGCTTTCACCATCACTCAGAGCTTCGACTGGGTAGCGCGTCTCGGACCGTTCCGCAAAGCCCCAACCGCTTGCTGTTTACCTGTCTCGTACCACAAGTGAGGCTCGATGCGTCCACGTAACGGGCTTCTCGCAATAGCCTTCATTGTGGTCGTCGTGGTCGCGGCGAACGTCCCGGCCCTCACGGGGTACGCCGATACAAGCCCCCTCTTGCTGCAAGCCGGCCTGGAGTCCAACGTCAAGGCCGGTCCCCTGCCCGGGCTGCCATCGATTGATCCCAATGACGGCTTTACCCTTCAGGCGCTGGGGCACCTAGCCGCAGCTGACGTAGTCCATGGGAAGGCACCCTGGTGGGACCCATATGAGGGCTTGGGCGCCCCCCTGGCCGGCGAGATGCAGGCGGCGGCGCTATTTCCCCTCACTCTCCTTGAACTGGTCTCGAATGGTGTCTTGTACTTCCACCTCCTGTTGGAGGTGGCTGCCGCCATTGCTACTTACTGGCTACTGCGGCGCCTGGGCCTCAGCACGATGGCCTCCGCACTTGGCGGCGTTCTATTTGGCCTGAATGGAACCTTCGCCTGGCTCGGGAACGCCGCTGCTACTCCCGTCGCCCTCCTGCCGCTCCTCCTTACCGGAGTAGAACTCTGTCGTTCCAGCACCAAGCATGATCGTTTCTTCGGTGTCGCTCTCTCCGCTGGCGCCTTGGCCCTATCCATCTATGCTGGTTTCCCGGAGACCACAGCTATCGACACGGGCTTTGCAGTCTACTGGGCTCTGCTCCGGGTTAAAGGTCTCGGCCCATCTCAGACTCCGCGCTACACACTGGCCCTATTAGCTAGCGGGCTTCTTGGCTTGCTGTTGGCAGCCCCAATTATCGACGCGTTCCTCACATATCTTCCCTCCGCCGACGTCGGACTGCATGCCGGTGCCGTAGGCACCGCCGCTCTTCCGCGCACCGCTACCGCCATGCTGTCCCTTCCCTACGTGTTCGGACCCATTTTTGCGTTCGTGGCCAACGACCATCTGCCTACGCTGGGGATCATCTGGAGCAATATCGGCGGGTTCACCACCAGCGGCGTGGTCATCTTGGCCAGCCTCGCGCTCGTCAGTGTGCTGCGCCGCAAGCAGGACCAACTGCTTGTTCTTGGCCTCCTTGGGTATACGGGCCTATGCCTTATAAAGACTTTCAATGTGGCCAACATTGGTACCGTGCTGGGGCACCTACCCGCTCTCGACGCTGTCGCCTTCTATCGCTATGCGCCGCCCACCTGGGAGCTGGCTCTAGTCGTCGTTGCTAGCATGGGATTTGAAGATATCCGCAAGCGCAGTCTGCCGCATTGGGCCAGCCTGGTCGCAGGCGCGCTAGCGGTCGCCTTCACCTTGGGTGAGGCCGCCGTAGCGTTCCACCAATGGCTGGAAATGACTCACACGAGAGAGGTCGACCTCTTCTTCTTTGTGTCAGTGGCCCTCGGACTCGCGGTCGTGGTCGTTATCACTTTGCTCGTTACGTTTCGGACAATGGCTCGACCACTTCTTGGTCCATCGGCCCCCCTGTGGATCGGGGCTATAGTGGCACTTGAGGCTGTTTGCCTGTTCACCGTCCCCCAGATGTCCGCGCCACGAAGCGGAGTCGTGGATCTCCAACCCGTTCGGTTTCTGCAGACTCACTTGGGCAGCTACCGCTTTGCCAGTCTTGGGCCAATTGCACCAGACTATGGGTCCTATTTCGGACTCTCCGAGATCAATGTAAATGACGTTCCAATTCCAGCGCGCTTCGCCTCATTCGTATCGGCTCATTTGGACTCCAATGTAAATCCCCTGACCTTCACTGGGACCGACCAAGCCACAACCATCGGGCTAAGCCCACTACAGGCCTTCGTCACGAATATCGCCAGCTACGAGTCGGCGGCGGTGAAATACATTTTAATTCCACCGAGTGCACCGGCGGAGGCCCAGTTGCGGCAGGCCCACCTGCGGCGTGTATTTCAGGATTCAGTTGCCGCGATATTTGTCCTGCCCAGCGTCGCACCCTTCACATCTAGCACCACTGGCGCGTGCGAGGTCCACGATATCAGCGAAACTCAATTCACATCTGTTTGCACGGCTCCGGGGGAGGTGGTTCGACGGGAGCTGTACCTTAAGGGTTGGCGGGCTACGGAAAATGGTCGAACGGTGCCGGTGACTGCTTACTCCAACGTGTTTCAGGAGGTTCGTGTCCCTAAGGGGACGGCTCGTGTTCGATTTGAATTTGAGCCTCCATACATGCCGGAGGCGCTGCTGGCGCTGCTGGCCGGGATGGCAGCATTGGCCGCGATCTGTGGATGGGCGCTAGTCGCGAAGGGGCCTCGGACGACTCCGACAGGCAGGCTGGGCGCGGACCTCTGACTCGATCCGGGCCCAGTCGGGAGCCAACGCGGGGCCAGCGATGCCTGACTCAGAAGAGGTGCTGGACTTCGGACGGGCCGCCTGATGAGAGTGGTTGCGGAACGGCGGATGCTCGGCTCACCGAGCATCCATCACTGGCTGCTTGGCGCAGTTTGGTCCTGTCTGGCAGCGCCCGTGTGGCACACCGGTACAATGGGAGCGGCAGGGCTCTAACAGGTCGGATAGGGCGGGAACCGCGGATAGAGCCAACGGTGTCCACTGAGCCACTGGGGACAGTGGGCAGTGTGGGAATGTAGGTATGGCTCGGGGGATCCCAGGGTTTGAACGCTAGTGGTAGAGGACGGGGAAGGTTGGGGTCTCCGGCCCGGGTAGCTGTGATCGGCGCTGGCCATGTGGGCCTGCCAACTGCAGCAACGTTGGCCACCATGGGCCATGTCGTCTCCTGTGCTGAATCGAACTCCGAGCGGTTGGCTATTCTCAGGCGCGGCGATGTGCCCATATTCGAGGTGGGCCTCTTGGACGCTGTCCGGCGGGAGGTCCGAGACGGCCGCCTGACCTTTGTTGAGACGGCGTCCGAGGCGGCGGCCGACGCGGAGTTCGTGTTTATGTGCGTCCCGACTCCGGAGCGCCCTGATGGGTCGGCAGATCTCTCGTTTCTGGAAAGGGCAGCTCGCCAGGTGAGTCAAAGTCTCCGACCAGGAGCCGTCGTGGTCAACAAGTCAACGGTGCCCATCGGGTCTACCCGCCTGGTCGAGGAGACTATTGGGCGCCGTGACATCGTGGTGGTATCGAATCCGGAATTTCTTCGTGAGGGAACAGCGGTGCTCGACAGCCTGAGCCCTGACCGCATCGTGGTGGGCGCAGACGATCAAGAGGCCGCCGCCCGCGTAGGGGCACTTTTCGGCGCCACCGGGGCCCCTCTTGTGGTTACGGACGCTGCGACAGCCGAGACCATCAAATATGTGGCAAATACGTTTCTCGCGACGAAGCTGAGCTTTATGAACGCCGTGGCGGCTCTATGCGAGGCAGTTGGAGCGGATGTACGTGACGTGATTCTGGGCCTCGGCTACGACCGACGGATCGGCTTCGACTTCCTGCGACCAGGGCCAGGCTGGGGTGGCAGCTGTTTCCCCAAGGACACCCAGGCGCTGTTGCATATCGCCACTGAAGCCGGCTACGACTTCCCCATCCTCCGTACGGTCATTGAGACGAACACTGACCAGATGAGGCGCATTGTAGGGAAGCTCGACACGGCTCTGCGCAAGCATCTTCGTCTGAGCGAGACAGAGAACGGCATTGCAGGTCGAGTTGTCGCCGTCTGGGGTTTGACCTTTAAGGCTGGCACGGATGACTTGAGAGAATCGCCCGCCCTCAGGATATGCGCCCAGGTTCTCGCGGCCGGTGCAACTATCCGCGCCTTTGAGCCGACCCTGACCCCCGAGAGCGCCGAGGCAAAGGTACCCAGGGCCCTGCGGCGAGAGTGGAATTCGATGGGGCTGGATGAATCACTGCTTGACGGAATGGTTCTTACCGCCACTCCTAGCTCTGCCTCCCAAGGTGCATCTGCTCTTTTGTTGTTGACAGAGTGGGATGAGTTCCGGAGGGCCCAACTTGGCTCGCTGCGCGCCGACTTGCTTGAACCTGTGATTGTGGACGCCAGAAACGTGTTGGACCCGGGGGCGGCCCGCTCTGCCGGTTTCACCTATATCGGAGTTGGCAGACCATGAGCGCCCGGATGGTCGTAACTGGCGGCGCCGGCTTCTTGGGGTCACACCTTTGTGAGCACCTCTTAGCCCGCGGCGACCGCGTTGTCTGCGTTGACGACTTCTCTACAGGAGTTCGCTCCAACATTCAATCCCTTATTGCTCATCCGAACTTCAGCCTCATCGAAGCCGACGTTGCTTGCGGTTTTACGGTCGAAGGCCCAATTAGCGCCGTTCTCCACCTGGCCAGTCCTGCATCACCTATTGACTACCTGCAGCGTCCCCTAGAGACCATGGCGGTTGGAAGCGAAGGCACCAGGCAGTGCTTAGAGTTGGCTCGCGACCGCGGCGCCAGGTTTTTAATGGCCTCCACCAGCGAAGTGTATGGAGAACCAGCTCAGCACCCCCAGTCGGAGAGTTACTGGGGCAACGTTAATCCAATAGGGCCTCGCAGCGTCTACGACGAAGCGAAGCGGTTTTCGGAAGCCTTGACAATGGCCTACCATAGGTTGAAGCTGGTCGACGTCGCAATCGTTCGGATCTTCAATACCTACGGCCCGCGTCTCCGGCCGGGGGATGGAAGAGTAGTGTCCAACTTCATCGTTCAGGCACTGACGGGGCAGGACCTCACCGTATATGGTGATGGAAGCCAGACTCGGAGCCTATGCTATGTGGACGATGAGGTTAGGGGCATCGTAGCCATGCTCGACAGCGGACTTGTCGGGCCTGTCAACCTTGGAAACCCGGAAGAGCATTCCGTGCTCGAGTTGGCTCAGATGGTGATCGCTATCACTCGCAGCTCCAGCAAGATCGCGTACAAGGAGCTTCCGGCCGACGATCCCACCAGGCGTTGCCCTGACATTTCTGTTGCCACCCGTGACCTGAGCTGGCAGCCCACGGTCGAATTATCTGGCGGGCTCGTCCGTACCACGGACTGGTTGCGCGGCGAGCTGGGATCAAAAGCAATCTGACACGGGCGACCAAGAGTACGCCCCGACGGCACGGGGCAAAGGAGGGACGCCTTGCGGAAAGAGTCCATCGGAGGGAGGAACATTGAGCGCTGAGGTGGAGAAGGCTCCGACTGCGCAGAGTACCCTATCTGTGATCGTACCAGTGTTCAACGAGCGGGCGACGGTAGCGGAAATTATCCGGCGCATGCGCCGTGTGCCCCTTCCGGTGGCCCTTCAGATTGTGGCAATAGACGATGGCTCGACGGATGGAAGTGATCAGATCCTATCTGCCCTTCAAGACTCGACGCTAAAGTTCGTGAGGCAGCCGTCAAACCAGGGTAAGGGGGCGGCCATTCGCGCAGGCTTAAAGGCTGCGAAGGGGGATCTCATACTCATTCAGGACGCGGATCTTGAGTATGACCCCGACGAGTGGCCGAAGCTGCTCGATCCAATCTTGAAGGGAAAGGCCGACGTTGTATATGGGAGCCGATTTACCGGTGAGCGCAAGAACATGATGCCGCTGCACTGGATCGGCAATCGCCTTTTGTCGCTGATTACCAACGTCTTGTATTCGACCACCTTGTCGGACATGGAGACGTGCTACAAGCTGTTCCGCCGCAGTGCGCTCGACAGAGTCACTTTGCGAGCCAATCGGTTTGACTTCGAGCCCGAGGTTACGGCCAAGGTGCTCAGGGCTGGATACCGGATATATGAGGTGCCCATTTCCTATGCCGGGCGCGAGGTGTCGGAGGGGAAGAAGATCACATGGCGGGACGGTTTCGTCGCCCTCTGGACCCTGATACGGTGTCGCTTCGGGCCCCTCTGATCTTTCGGTCCACCGGGTTGACGGACTGCTCGCCTACTCCACGTGCAACCGACCTGTCCGACGGGGTCGTTAACCTACACCCGCTCGGCACTGATGCCGGCCAGGGTCGCGCTACGGTGAGGGTGGCGCCTGGCTCCCGTAAGCGACGCTGAAGCCCGTTGCGTCAAGAGTCTCTGAGGGAGTTGAAACCTGAATCCCGTTCTGCACCATGGCAATCTGGGCGAGCTGACTCTCGGCACCGACTATTCCCAAGTTGGTGAATTCGGTCGTGGTGTACGGCGCGAGCACGGAAATCGCACCGCCAACTTCGGGGGCCTCGACAATCCACTCCGCTGAGGCCAACTCGCCGGAGTAATTTTGGAGGGTCGTAAACGACGCGCCGGTTGTGTCATCGGTCAAGCTGATCGACCAGCTTCCAGCATCCGTCTGGGAAATTGCGATGGTGATCTCGTCGTCAGGGGCGATCTGCATACCGTTATCGATGTTGGTCTCGGGAGCGGGCAGAATTTCCCACCACGGCTGG
>JAJYVK010000055.1 GCA_021792075.1 Actinomycetes bacterium
CGGAATGGCCGCCACCCCTGACGGGCACGGCTATTGGCTCGTCGCATCGGATGGCGGGATCTTCTCCTTCGGAGATGCCACCTTCTACGGCTCCATGGGCGGAAAGACCATCCCTGGGCCAATAGTCTCGATAGCCGCCGACGGGGCGGTGAACCCCTTCATCCCCCATACCACCGGATATGATATGAGCAACTACACAACGACTGTGCCCCCGTCGCTGGGGACAATCGCCATTGCAGAATCAGATGGTTATCCTTTCCTCGACAATAGAAATCCAACGATTTTCAAGGAGGAAGCAGTGGCAGCAGGCAGGAACCTGCAACTCTACACCTTCATTGGAGCTCCCTTCAGTGCTGGAAAGTGGCAGATCGCTCCAAGCCCTTCCGTCTACCTGAGCGGCCCGGCCGGAAACTGCGCCACCACCAACTACTTATGTCAAGCAACAAACTATGGCTGGAATCAGGCGGAGCACTCTCTCCAGAATGCTGCGAGTCTGGGAATATCGGCAAGCATGTGGTGGATTGACGTGGAAACCGGTGGTCCGTGGTCTAGCGACTTCCAGATCAACAACCTGGTGATCCAGGGAGCGATGCAGTACCTGCATTCTCAGGGAGCTTTGGTCGGAATCTACTCTACGGCATACCAGTGGCAGCAGATAACCGGCGGTCTGATCTTGGGTTCGAGCACCAATCCCCAGCCAATTTGGATCGCTGCGCCCGACTACCAGCAAGCTGCGTGCACCGACACTGCACTCTGGTTTGCGGGCGGAACGCCATGGCTTGTGCAGACAGGAGAGAATTACACCTACAACGTCGGAACGGACTATGCCTGCTGAGTCAGAGCTCTAGATGACTAGAGTCGTTGTACGAAATGAGCACGGGAGCAAATCCACCGTGCTCATTCGTTTGCATCAGCCAGGTAGTTACACCGGTGTTGCTCGTCCCGATCCCAAGAGCTCTTGGAGATACGTTCAGCCAGGCTTCGATGGTGGCATCAACCACGCCTTTGTGCGTAAAGATCAGAACCGTCTCTCCTGCGTGACGCCTGGCAACAAAAGAAAGAAACCTGATCACGCGATCCCGCATCTGATTCCAGCTCTCCGCACCGGGAGCGATGGGCTTGTCAGGGTTCGCGAAAACATCGATCTCACCAAACTTCTCCGCGACATCCTTCCATGACATACCGTCGGTTACTCCTGGATGGATCTCGCAAAGATCGCACGAAGCACCGCTGAGTGAAACACCTAGAGTCGAAAGAACTATCGAGGCAGTCTCCTGTGCCCTCCTCATGATCGAACTGTACGCACCCCCAAATGGGAGCTGATGATTGAAAGGCGGGTTGCGCAGCCATCTCCTCGAGAGTCGCTCCGACTGCAACACCCCTTCGACACTCAAACCTCGACACCCCGAATGACCGCCCACTATTTCTATCTCCGTAGAGCGCGATGCTCCATGCCTAACCAAAACCAGTCGTGTCCTAGCTGACAACTGTACTCCCTGACCGTTTAGACCTCATAGCAGCCTCTCAACAAAAGACTGGAGCTGCCTCAGGTTGCGGCACTCATCCACAGAGTCACAATACACGCCGTATTGCGACATGATCGAGTCACCGGTATTCCAATATGCCGCTGGCTCTGGGTTCAGCCAGTACAGAGCACGAGCCTTCATGCGCACGGCGGCTAGCAGATCGGATTTTGAAGGATGGTAATTATTGCGCGCATCTCCAAGGAAGATCACTGTCGTCCTGTGGGTAATCTCCTCGACCCATCTTTCGACGAACCCTTCGATGACCCTGCCATAGTCAGAATGGCCATCCATCCACACCACCTTGGCTTTAGTATTGATCAACTTCATCGCATCCTCTATGTCGTCGCTGCCTTCGAAGATTTCCGTCACTTCGTCAATCTCGTCTATGAACACGAAACTGCGAACCCTTGAAAACTGCTCCGACAGTGCGTACAACATTGACAAGGTGAAACGAGCAAAGGAGGCCACAGAGCCAGAAATGTCTGCGACCACCATGAGTTCAGGCTTTGTCGGCAGCGGTTTGTGGTAGAAGAGTTCCACAGGGACGCCACCGTCTGCAATCGAGCGCCGGATCGTCCTTCTGAAATCAAGAGTTCCTCCGTGCCCTTTGCGCCTGCGTTTCCCCAGTCTTGACGCCAACTTGCGTACCAGAGGTACCACCGCCCTGCTGATCTCTTTGAGATCCTCGGTGTTGGCATGGGTGAAGTCGATGTCCTCGGGGAGCGTGGCTCGCAGTGTCCGGGCAACGGCATCAGCTCCACGATCGCTTACGATCCGACGCCTGATGTCATCGTCCACCATCCTTCGAACCTTTTCAAGCGCCACGTCGAGATCATGGTTTAAAAGCTTCACCCCAAGAGAATCGCCAGCCTCAATCTGCTCACCTCGCGCCTCGAACAGCAGGTGCCTCAGCTGGTCCAGATCGAGCTGCCTCAGCGTCTTGAAGGCGTAGTAAATCCCGCCAACGGGTCGCCCAGCCTCGATCCCCGCAAACCTGGAAACCGCTGCAGCCAGGAGGCTCTGAAGTTCCGACTCATTGCCCCGAAGCAGGCTGTCTTTGATCAACTCTCTCAACTTCGCATCGTCAAGCTCATCAAAGGAACTCTCAAACCCCGTTTCTGGGCCAAGCGGAGCCTCATTCTCCAGCAGGCCGCGATCATAGGTAGCTGGGGAAAAATAAATATCGAACAACCGATCAAAGACCTTCTGATGGCTGTGGTCTTTAACCAGCGTGGACGAAAGAAACGCCTTCAGCTCTCCACGATCAAAAATATCGCACGACATCAGCGAATTAGATGCATCAATCGATTCGAGAAGAGAGACGGGTATCTTGGCCCCTCGAAGAGCTTCCGAAAATTCAATCACCCGCTTTATCATCTATACCGCTCTCAGCTCGAAAGAATCGACTTCGAGACCTTAGCGATATCGGAGCGATACTTGAGAAGAACGTTGATGGTAGCCTTGACGACGGATTCATCCACCTCTTCAAGTCCAAGATTCAAAAGCGTCAGCGTCCAGTCAAGTGTCTCAGATATGCTGGGCCTCTTTTTCAAATCGAGTTCCCTTAAAGAACCGACAAAAGAGACGATCGAATCTGCAAGGACCTTCGACACCCCTGGAACCTTCGACATGACGATCTCCATCTCCCTTTCCTTATCCGGATAATCAAGGAAAAGGAACAGGCATCTGCGCTTTAGCGCCTCAGAAAGTTCCCGCGTGTTGTTCGAGGTCAGCACCACCAGAGGAATCTGATTGGCCACAACAGTCCCCAGTTCGGGAATCGAAATCTGGTACTCACTGAGCACCTCGAGTAGCAGCGCCTCGGTTTCGATCTCTACCCTGTCCACTTCGTCGATGAGCAGTACCACCGGGTCTTTCGCACGAATAGCCGCCAACAAAGGCCTTTCAAGAAGGAAGCTTTCCGAGAAGATGTCTGACTCGACCTCTTCCCAGGACTCGCTCTTCCTATCAGACTGTATGTGCAAAAGCTGTTTCTTGTAGTTCCACTCGTATAGCGCCTTCGACTCATCGATACCTTCATGGCATTGAAGTCTGATCAGCCGGGCTCCAAGCGCTCGGGCTGCGCTCTTTGCCAACTCGGTCTTGCCCGTTCCTGCAGGTCCCTCGACGAGAATCGGCTTCTTGAGACGGTCCGCCAGAAACAAAACCGAGGAAATCTCGACACTCGGGAGATATCCGACACCGGATAAGAGCTCTCCAACTTCAGACGGGGAAGCAAAATGAAATCTCTCTAAATCCTCGATCACACTCTTACCTGACCATTGCCTTCTATTACGAACTTCTCCGTAGTCAGCTCACGCAGTCCCATCGGACCTCGAGCGTGAAGCTTCTGAGTGCTGATCCCTATCTCTGCACCGAATCCGACCTCCCCACCATCGACAAATCGAGTGGAAGCATTTACCAACACGGCTGCTGCATCGACCTCCGCGACAAAACGTTTCGAAGCCGAGTAGTCATTTGTCAAGATGGCCTCCGAGTGGCCGGAACCATATTTCCTGATATGCGCTATTGCCTCGTCAAGACCGCTTACCTTCTTGAGGGCGAGTATCAGGTCCAAAAACTCGGTAGCGTAATCCTCCTCGGTGGCCAACCTCGATCTTGTTAGAAACTTGCGGGACTCAGGGTCGGCTCTCAGCTCCACGGTCGGCATCCTCTGCTCGAGCCTTGGCAGAAGCTCCGCTGCAACATTCTCATGGACAAGGACGGTTTCAACAGCATTGCAGACCGACGGTCGTTGAACCTTTGCATTGGCGATGATCTCCACAGCCTGATCGAGATCCGCCGTTGCGTCCACGTAGATATGACAGTTCCCATCGCCGTCAATAACATAAGGAACCGTTGCATTCTCAACTATTGCAGATACGAGGGAGGGGCCCCCTCGGGGGATGAGGCAATCTATGTAACCTCTCAACTTCATGAACTGGGTCGCTGACTCCCGAGACGTATCCCTGACCAGTGTCACAGCAGCTTCAGGAAGACCAGCCTTCTTCAAGCCCTCGGACAAGACACCTGATATCTCGATGTTCGAATTTATCGCCCCGGAAGATCCACGAAGGAAGGCGGCATTCCCGCTCTTCAGGCAGAGACCGGCCGCATCGGAAGTGACATTAGGCCGGTTCTCGTAGATGATGCCGATGACGCCCAGAGGTACCCTCACTTTGCGGATCTGCAGGCCATTCGGCCTCACCCAACCTTGCGCAATCTCACCCACCGGATCGGCAAGGGCTGCAACATCTCTCATACCCTGGGCCATCGACTCGATACGTGACTGGTTGAGCATGAGCCGGTCTATCACGGTAGCCGAAGTCCCGGCTTCACGGGCATTGCGTATATCTAGCTCATTTGCAGAAAGGATTTCCCCTGACCTGTCCTTGAGAAGGCTTGCGCAGAACTCCAAAGCCTCGTTCTTTTGAGCAGTTGGGGCCAGGGCCAGACTCCTTGACGCATCCTTAACCTTTTCAGCCTGCTCCAAAAGAGTTGGCTGGAGATTTCTTGCTTGGCCGTGGTCCACGTTGGACATTTGATACCTACTTTTTGGAGAGCTTTGAGATAGGTTTGCTACCTCAAGAACAACTTAAATCAACACCACTAAATCATCCCTATGGACCAGAATACTAGAGCCTCCCTGACCACCGGGAGTCCTGTCCTTTGCAACTAGACGTAGATCCTCCGATGACACCCTTGCCAATCCCTTGGCGATGACGTAGCCCTTCAAGTCACATATCTCGACAGAATCATCTTCCAAAAATGAACCCTCGAAGGATCGAACTCCAACACTCAGCAACGACTTCGAATGCTCTACTATCGCGTCTCTGGCGCCATCATCGACAAATACTTTGCCTACCGAAGGATTGGCAAAGGCGATCCATAACTTGCGAGCACTAAGATGCGCCCGACGCCTATTGACCAAGGTTCCAATACCAGGCTTTCTCTCACAGGCTTCCAGGAGAACAGATTCCCTAGTAGCACTGGCTATCAGTACATCGATTCCGGACCATGAGGCTATCGATGCCGCCTGAAGCTTGGAAGCCATGCCGCCGGAGCCACGTTCGGTACCAGGACCTCCTGCAGCTTCTTTGAGCACCTCTGAAATCTCGTCTATCTCCTCCACGAGCGAGGCAGCTGCATCCACGCGAGGATCGGAGGTATAGACGCCCATTTGGTCCGTAAGAAGTACCAGAAGGTCAGCGGAGATCAGATTTGCCACCAGAGCGGCAATCCTGTCGTTGTCACCGAATCGAATCTCGTCGTCCGCCACTGCATCATTCTCATTGACCACAGGAACGACCCCCAGATCGAGCAGTTTTCCAAGTGTCTGCCTCGCATGCAGATACTGCTGACGGTTGATAAAATCGAGCGGACTCAAAAGAACCTGACCCGCTATCAGCCCGAACTCGCCAAGGGCCTGGTTATAGGCCGCCATAAGACGAGACTGTCCGACAGCCGAGATCGCTTGCAGCACACTTACATCCGACGGCCGCCTATCGACGAGTCCCAGAGTATTGAGTCCTGATGCTATTGCTCCTGAACTCACGATAACTGCTGAGTGGCCAGACTGCCTCAAACCTGCTATCTGTGAAGAAACCGATCTAAGTGTGTCATGGGAGATCGAGCCGTCAGAGTTTGTCACCGAGGAGGATCCGAGCTTCACCACCAGTCGCAACTAAACCTCCTATACGCTCTCCAGATATTCAAAGCTGAAGCCCGCTATCCTAACCTCGTCACCATCACGAGCGCCACTACGCCTCAGCGCTTTGTCCACGCCAAGTTTCTTCAAACGTGATTGAATATAGTCGATAGCCTCAGGAGTAGTGATATTTGATAGTGCGACGGACCTCTCGACAGTTTTGCCCTTGACCCTATACGCACCGTCAGGGTCTCTGACGACCTGGAAAGTCCGAGGAAGCGGGCGGTGAATAACTATCTCCTCCTCGACCAACTCCTCACCTCCTCTTGATGACTTCACTATATTGCCTAGTTCTCCTACCAGCTCCTTCAGCCCTTCGCCCGTTGCCGAAGAGATCGCCAGGGAGATGACTCTCCGGTCGAGCAGGGACTTGACAAGCTCTGGATCCGCACCATCGGATTTGGAGGCGACAACCAGTCTTGGCCTTGCAACCAGATCCGCCATATAAGCCTTCAACTCCTTTATCAGAATATCCAGCTGCTCCTCGGGCGGCATTGGAGCAGTCGTCGAAATATCCAAAAGGATGAGAAGCGCCTTGGCCCTCTCTATGTGGCGGAGAAACTCGTGACCGAGGCCCTTCCCCTGGCTTGCCCCTTCGATTAGACCAGGAATGTCGGCGACTATGAACTCCGTGAAATCCTCCATGCCGCCAATATGCACCACACCAAGGTTTGGTACCAATGTCGTAAACGGATAGTCGGCTATCTTGGGCTTCGCGGCAGAAATGACTGATATCAACGTCGACTTGCCGACATTTGGAAATCCGATGATCGCCACATCAGCAGCAAGCTTGAGTTCCAGGTTGTACCAGAACTCCTCACCCGTCTCGCCCTGCTCGGCAAAGCTCGGAGCGCGCTTCAGATTGGAAAGAAACCGGGCGTTGCCCCTGCCGCCCCGTCCTCCCTTAGCCGCAAGCCATTTCACGCCAGGGCGGTCGAGATCTGCGAGGACATTATCATTCAGGTCTCTTACGACGGTACCAACTGGAACCTCAACCACGATGCTCTTGCCGGATGCGCCATGCTTCTTCTTTCCAGCCCCATGTGAACCGCTCTCGGCTGCCCTGTGCGGAAAGTCACGGAAAAGAAAAAGTGATGTCGTGTTGTTCGATGCCTGAAGCCAGATATCTCCCCCGCTGCCGCCATCCCCGCCATCCGGCCCACCCTTTTCCACATGGGCTTCTCTTCTGAACGAGACAGAGCCCGCTCCGCCATCGCCAGCCTTTACGTGAATTTGTGCTTTATCAATGAAACTTGCCATACAACCTCAAAATTCAAAAGACCCCGGTTCATTCTGCACTGCAGACGCTCCGAGGTCTAGTATGTATCTTTTTCTAGAACTGTGTCTATGCCCAGATAATCTAGTTGGCTGCACCATCGTTGAGAACGTCAACGATACGGCGACCTCGCCGGTCGCCAAACTTCACCCTTCCCTCTGAAGTTGCGAAGAGGGTGTCATCGTTTCCCCGTCCTACATTTTGTCCGGGATGAAACTTCGTTCCACGTTGACGAACCAATATCGCCCCCGCTTTGACGGTCGTACCATCGAAGGTCTTCACGCCCAATCGCTGAGCCTGGGAATCACGGCCGTTTCTAGTCGAGCCACCGCCCTTGGTCTTTGACATCTAGACTCTCCTTGGAGTTTTGCTGAAAATCCCTGCAATAAAATTAACCAAGCAGGAACGACGAAACCGCCTACTTGTTGATGCCGGTAATTTCTACAACCGAGTACTTCTGCCTGTGTCCCCACTTACGGCGATATCTGGACTTCGATCGGTATTTGAAGCCAACAATTTTCGGCCCTTTTGCCACACCGACAACTTTTCCACTGACTGAAGCTCCGCTCAAATCCGGGCCTTCGGTTATAACGCTATCGCCATCCACAATGAGAATAGGCGTAAAGGTAACGTCGCTTCCTTCGTGAGCGCCTAAGAGCTCAACGTTGAGGATCTGTCCTTGCGAAACCTTTTCTTGTTTACCACCTGTTGTGATCACCGCATACATAGGTGTAACAGTGTACCCTCGCTAGAGAAGAGATGAGTCAAAAATTATGCCTCTTCCTTCACAAGTTGGACAAACTGTGGAAAAAGACTCAACAAGACCCTCTGAAACCCTCTGTCTTGTCATCTCGACCAGTCCCAACTCCGACATGTCGAATACCTGAGTCTTGGTCTTATCGCGGGCTAAGGCCTCACGGAAAGCGCGCATCACGTCCTCCTGGTTGGCCTTGATCATCATGTCTATAAGGTCGATG
>JAJYVK010000056.1:0-6131 GCA_021792075.1 Actinomycetes bacterium
GAGGAGACCGACGATTCTTGCCTTGGCATAGGCAGCCTCCCCAAGGGCAGTGGTGGGCTTTGTAAAGTGAGCGAGGTTCTCGGCAGAATCAGCGACGCTCAGGCTCGTAGCATCGATCGCAACAAGGCGTAACCCCCGATAGAAGGCACCCGCATCACCAGGCACTGCCAGAGGCTTTGCAACTGCCTCGTAGAGCCGCTTCATGGGTTCAGCCCCCAAGCGTAGGCGAGCCTTAAAGATCGCCACCTTCGAGGGGACACTCCAAGAGGATCTGAACTTATCTGCCCAACGGAGTCCCTCGCTCAAATGTCGCATGACCTCCTCATAGGAGTCCTGGGGATAGAGCGAGAGAGCCAGGATGTAATAGATCCACCCGTGCCGGGAGGAGTCGGATGCGCTGTTGGACTTTACCTGTTGAGATGAGTATCGAGTCGATGAGCTCTCTCGAGAACGTACGGGTAAGAACCCCGATCGAGAGATGATCGGTCAGTCGTGAATCCTCTGGTTGTTTTCTCCACCCGGGTCTTGGCATCGGCACCTCCCAGGACCCAATCTAGCAGAGAAATGGTACTAAGTTAACGGTATTGGTCTAGGGGTAGATCAAAATTTCGGGAAGCCCCTCATACGCCTACTCCTTGATCCTCAGTGCGGCGTTCGCGCTGGGTGAGCCTGGACACCAGTTGGTCCATCCCCGTCACTTTTCTATTTGAGGTTATCCTTACAAGTGCGGGCAATTGTGGGTGATGGGAAACGAACCCGGTCACTGGTCAACCTGCCTACTGCTGCCCGAGCACGTAACCCCGCCTCGCTTGTTCAGTGACGTCCTTTGGCAAAGGACCCAGCCGAAAGGCAACCCCGCGTCTTTCCCAGCTTGCCTAATCGCTCCTTGACGAGATGACAGGTAGCTGCCACACCCGGGGCGAGAAGTGACGCCGCGTTACTTCTTTGCTGTGTGGGCCTTAGACATTTCCTGCTCAGAAGGCACAATTATGTTTTATACACGCTGGGCAACGAGCGCGAACACCACCCGCTCGACGATCTCACCTGCAGGGCGCCGCCCACCTGCCGCGTCGCAGATAGCCTTCGCGATGCCCAGACGATGCCAGATCTCATCGAGCACGTAGGCGCCACCGAGGCGCCGGGAGTCAATGATCTCCACTTCGGTCCCCTCGCTCGACGCGATCACTTGGGCGGGATCGAGGAACCGGCCAATGGTCGAGACCAGATGCGCCAGTGCCTCGCGATCGACCTTGTTCGCTTGGCCGAGGATATAGATCACCTTCGCCACCGACGTGCCGGTCACCGGATGGCGTTCCTTGTGGGCGAGCTGGAGGTAGCTCACCAGCGACCCGTCTTTGTTTCTCCGGCGGGTCTCTCGCAGGTAGATACCTACATGTAAAACACAGTTCCCAGGTAGAGGCAACTATTCGTGTGTCTACAGCGATCGGCGATTTTCGCAATGTTTAACCCCTCCGACTTGGGAAGATGCACTGAAGATGGCCTCTATGTGCCTACTTACTCAGTAAGTCCGGCCATATTGCGCAGCGCTTTCTCACAGGGGCAAAGCGATTCAAGACAAGGCTTTGGGAGGTGCTGAGGGCTTATCTTGAGGTCACACCCCACAAAACATCCAGGAACTTTTGACACTTCGATATTACTTATCGAATAGATCGCAAGTTATTAGTTGATGTTTACGAACCAGGAATGTAATCTTGAAGAAAGTCGTGATAGGGGGAAGGGAAAGTGATTATCGGCATTGATGTAGATGACGATCTACCCGAAATCGATCAACTTCAAATTAAACAGGCACGTGAACTGGCAGATCAGGTAATTGCTCCCCTTGCCCGGGAGATCAGCCGCCCGCCAAATTATCTACGTGTTATTCATGAGGCCCTTGCAGCGGCAGGACTTCTACGAATGCCTTTTCCAGAAAAATACGGGGGTACTGCTACTAGCATGCTTGGACGCGTGCGAGTAATGGAAGAATTGTGCAGGGTAGATACGGTAGCGGGATCGGTAATCAGTGGAACGGAACTGGGAGCAATGCCGCTAATTCTGGGCGGAACTGAGTCTCTAAAATCAAACATACTGCCCGAACTGGCTATGGGGACCCGACAGGCTGCCTTTGCTTTAACCGAGCATTTCGCGGGAACCGACGTTTCTGCCATCACCACGCGCGCCGAACCAGACGGAGTAACGGGGTGGCGGATAACGGGAAATAAGCATCTCATCACGCGGGCGAGTATTAGCGACTATTTCTGCGTATTCGCCAAGACTGACTGGCAAGCAGCAGGACCGCGCGGCATTTCATGCTTTTGGGTTCCGGCGAACACCAAAGGCATTACTATATCCTCACCACTCAACAAGATGGCATGGGAAGAGTCTCCAGTTTGTGACATAGACCTAGATCACGTTATCGTCGAAGGGAAGTATCTGCTTGGAGAAGTTAACAAGGGGTACAATATCGCCTTCCGTACGCTAAATAAGGTCAGGCTGCTGATAGCGGCATCCGCAACAGGGAGAGCACAATGCGCTCTTGAGCTTGCCGTACAATATGCCCGTCGCCGACAGAGTGGTGGCAAGCCAATTGGCCTACACCAGGGAATTAGGTGGCTTATTGCGGATATGGCAACGGCGGTTGAGGCATCACGGCGCCTTACCTATGCAGCAGCGCTTGCCGAAGACGGGAAGAAGCCCGAGGCCCCAATGGGGGCTTCGATGGCAAAGGCTTACGCAACCGATACCGCGATGAAGGTAACGACAAGCGCAGTTCAGATATTTGGAGGCAACGGATATCTTCGTGAAAACATAGTGGAGCGGCTAATGCGAGAGTCAAAGCTTGGTCAAATTATGGAAGGCACCAACGAAATCCATCGCGATATAGTAGGCCGACGTCTTGTGAAGGGTGATATCTCTCTTGAAAATCCACTTTGGACGCCAGAAATGGAGGCGTCAGCGTGGCTATAACGAGCATGGATCAGCTACCCGCGGCGTTCGAGTCCGGGCAAAAAAAGCAAATTAACGATCGATTGCCAACTGGCTTAGGACGCGACACGCGTAATAAAGCCAGGAACCTTCGCAAGTACGCTGGGGTTGTCGTGGTGCTTGCTGTCTGGTGCGCGCTTAGCTATGGCCGGGTTGTGGACGCGACACGGCTCCCGACCCCGACTGCGCTTTGGGACCAATTTGTGAGCCTTGCAACGCACGGATTCCACGGTGTGTCTCTTGAAGATAATATTTTAGTCAGTGTTGAGCAAACTATGCTCGGTTTAGGCTTTGGAATTGTCTTCGGCGTATCTTTTGGGTTGGCTATGGGATATTCTAAAGTTATAGAGGAGTTATTTGGAACACTGTTTTCCTTCATAAGGCCGATACCCGCTATCGCCTTTCTTCCTCTTGCGGTATTGTATTTGGGTATTGGCCTTACGCCAAAAGTGGTTCTGATCTCTGTCACATCATTCTTGTTCATCGTTATGAGCACAGAATCTGGCGTCCGCGGAATCCAACACGATTTGCTCAGGGTTGCCAAGAATCTTGGCCTTAATCGATACCAGACGTTTCGGTATATCATTCTTCCGGGTGCTACACCAGGAATTATGACTGGCGTGCGTACGGGCTTAGCTCTGTCATGGGCACTTATAGTTGCCGTTGAGCTTATCGCGGCTCAATCAGGGCTTGGTTATATGATTGAACAAGCAGGAAACTTTTTTGAGCTGAAAATTGTATTCATAGGAATTATTCTTATCGGCATTATTGGCGTTATTTTAGATTCTGTCGTGGTACTGATTGAAAGACGGCTGTTGCACTGGCAGGGGCGATAAATGACAGTGGTGCCATCAATGAAAGAACGCGAACTAAACGAAAAGGGTTCTAAAGGTCGGTTGGCGTTCCAGCATGTTACGAAGCAGTACGAGAATGGCTTTGTCGCTGTTAAGGACTTGTCGTTTACAGTTCACGACGGTGAGTTTCTCTGTATTCTGGGTAAAAGTGGTTGCGGTAAAACAACGTGTTTACATTTGGCCGCGGGTTTTGAATTTCCGACGTCGGGTGCTGTGCTTGCCAAGGGAGATCCTGTTAGCGGTCCAGGACCGGATCGAGCAATGATTTTCCAGTCACCTGCTTTGCTTCCGTGGATGTCGGTTTACAAGAATGTGATTTTAGGGCCGAAGTGTCGGCATGAGCCTCAATATGCGGAGCTTGCAGATAGCCTTCTTGAGGAGGTGGGTCTTTCCAGGTTTGCTAACGCGTTTCCATACCAGCTATCGGGGGGGATGCGACAAAGAGTTGCAATCGTGCGCGCGCTAATCGGACAGCCGGAGGTGTTAATCATGGACGAGCCTTTTGGCGCTTTAGATGCGCAAACTCGCCTGGGAATGCAAGAGATGCTTCTAAGTATTTGGGAACGTCGAAAGACAACGATTATGTTTGTTACCCATGACGTCGATGAAGCACTGTTTCTGGCTGATCGCGTGCTGATTATGAGTCCGCATCCGGGGCGAGTGCGGGAGGCACTAGTCGTTGACCTTCCGCGGCCTAGGGATTATCGATTGTTTGCGGATCAGCGGTTTGTCAACTTGAAGAGACAGGTTATGGAAATTCTTCATGAAAAAATATAGGTTCGATCCTGAAGGGAGTATTAGGCAGCTGATTAATCCAGGTTATGTTGCCTATGTGGGTCTTAGTCAAAATAAGCAAAAAGTTGGGTTTCGTATTGGGAGTTATGTTGCATCGTCGAGGTTTAGAGGCAGCATCGCCTATGTCTCACCGTCGCGAGAGCTTTTTGGGCAGGAGACCTTTCCTTCACTCGCGAGCGTTCCCGGCGTGCCGGATTGTGTGGTGATTGCGGTTCCCGCGTCCGCAGTGCTCCGTGTCATAACAGAAGCAGCACAGAAGGGAGTAGGTGCAGCTGTGATCCTGACATCCGGTTTCAGTGAGATTGGGCCGGAGGGTGAGGTCCTTCAGAGGCGTCTCAAACAGATTGTCGATGAGTCAGGAATGAGAGTGTGCGGTCCGAATTCCCTTGGGGTGATAAATTTTCACTCTGGTTTTGTGGCGAGTTTTAGCCAGGGACTGGATTATAAGGAGATTGAGCCCGGTCCGGTTGCAGTGGTTACCCAAAGTGGTTTTGTGGGATCGGTATTGTTCGTTTCGATTGCTCAAGAAGGTTGGGGACCAAGTCTTTATGTGAGCGTGGGAAACGAAATAGACGTTGACCTAGCTGACGCCTTATCAATCGCCCGCCAAGATGTCAATACAAGGCTTATTGTTTGCTATTTAGAGGGTATTCGAAATGGACGGAAGCTGCTTGAGGAGGCGTCGGCTTGCGTCCGTGAGGGAAAGCCCGTTGTGGTATTAAGGGGAGGAAAGAGTGTAATAGGCAGAAAAGCGGCGCTATCGCATACGGCTGCGATAGCACCAGAAAGTACGATTGTGGCTGCCGCGTTGCGAAGATGTGGCGCGATCGAGGTTGAGGACGAGGAAGAGGTTGTCGATTTTGTAAGGCTTTATTTGTCTTTGGGAGAAAAGACGAAGTTACTGAAATCAAAAAGCCTTCGAAAGTGTGGAATTGTGACGCTTTCGGGTGGCCTAGGCATCGTTGCTAGCGATCTTCTTACCAAGCATGGGTTTGAAGTCCCCAAGATTTCGGAAGGTGTGCGCAAACAAGTTGCAGAACTTCTTCCACCCTTCGCTATTACCTATAACCCGGTAGATGTAACAGGCAATGCAGTAGCAGAACCGGAATTATTTGGGAAGACACTCTCCGTACTCGGTAAAAGCGGGGAGGTGGATTGTGTGATTGTGATACTGGGCATGCTGAGGGGACGGGAGACGCTGTTGTTGGAACAGACTCGAAATTCCGCAATTGAATCCCGTTGCCCTGTACTTGGGATATGGCTTGCAATTAAGGATTCGTCGTTGAAGGGCGCTCAAGGGGCTGGGGTTGTATGGTTTCGTCATACCGGAGCAGCAATACGGGCTCTATCTTTGTTTCGAGACTGGTTCGTTATAGCCAGTGATGTACAGGACTATGGTGTGGATGACGACTATCGAGTGGTCGGATTTGTGGGCGATACTGACAAACGTAGGGTTCTTGACGAGTATTCGAGCAAAGGGGTGCTGAGGAGTGCGGG
>JAJYVK010000056.1:6141-8407 GCA_021792075.1 Actinomycetes bacterium
AATTGTGAGCCCTCCGAGTTTTGTTGTCGGCTCGCGTGAGGAAGCTGTCGAGGCTTCTAAGGAGCTGGGCTTTCCGATTGTGATGAAGGTTATTGCTGAAGGAATTGCTCACAAGTCGGATATTGGCGGGGTGTTAACGGGTATTAGGTCTTTGGCAGAGGTGGAGGCCGCGTTTGAGCGTCTTGTTTCGCTAGGTCATTCTGCTAATGAAAAGTACGAGGTAAATGGCTTGCTGCTCGAGAAAGAGGAGCATGACGGGGTGGAATTGCTGGTTGGCGCAAGAAGGGATCCGCAGTTTGGCGTCGCTACGACAGTAGGTTTAGGCGGAATTTACACGGAGTTGTTTCGAGAATCAGCCGTGACGGTGGTCGGTTCGCCTAGCAAGAGAATGCTGTTGAGAGAATTGGCGAAGGTTTCGTGGTATTCGCTTTTGCAAGGCTGGCGGGGCCAAGCTAAACGCGACGTTGAAGCGCTGTGGGACACCTGCCATAAGGTGTGGAGGTTGCTTGCCAAGGACGAGGCCATAGACGAAGTAGAAATAAATCCGCTATTAGTTCATTCTCGCGGTGATGGTGCAGTTGCGTTGGATGCGGTTGTTGTTACCCGAGGGGATATAACAGAGAAATAAGGAGGAGGGGTGATATGATTAATTTAAGGCGTCGTATCGGATTTGTTGTCATTATGGTGGTTGCTGTTACTGCGCTAGCGGCTTGCGGATCGAGTGCTAAGTCCAGTACTAGCTCATCTCGTGTGGCTAAGCAAGGCGCAGCCGGCGAAACCACAATCCGGATTGGTTGGCTGGCAGGAACGGAAGCGCCTATGTATGCCGCGCAGGCAGTTCACGCATTTAGAAAAGTTGGATTGAACGCGAAGTTTATCCAGTTTTCAGATGGCCCTGCGATGAATGCAGCATTCAAGATTGGTGCAATTGATGTAGGCTATTCTGGGGCGCCCGGGTTTTTGACTGCACTCGAAACAGGTACGGCGATGCAATGGTTTGCGATCGATGGATATAACGATCATGAACAGGGCCTAGTAGCCAATCCTCGGAGTGGAATTACGAGCGTAAAAAGTTTAGCTGGAAAGATTGTTGCTGCCCCGCTAGGCACGACAGCCTGGATGGGCTTGCTGACGGCGCTAAAGGAAAATGGTATGAGTTTGTCTGATATACACTACGTCAACCTTGCGCCAGCGGCCCTGTTGCCCGCATATCTCGAGGGTCACGTACAGGCAGTCTATATCTATGCACCCCTCTTTTTTGACCTAGAAGCGGAAGGTGCGCGGGTGATTCAAATGTCTTACGAGGCGCCTACACCTAGCGATATTTCTGGATACTTTGGACGGGAGAGTTGGATGAAGTCGCACCCAGCCGCGGTTGTCAAGTTTTTAGAGGCGTTGCAAATCGGATTGGAGGCGATCAAGTCGGATCCTAGTAGGGTGATCGCGTTCATGTCCAAGGATTTAAGCCTTCCGAAATCTGTGGTAGCGGAGGAACTCAAGTATGGTGATTATCCAAGCCTCAAGCAACAGCTCGCCAGCGGCACCAACTATTCCATGACCAGCAGTGGGGGAATCGAGGCGGTCCTTAAGCACTATGTGAAAACGATGGTGTCATACGGGTTGTTGAGCACAGCTCCGGATATAAATGGTGTGGTTAACAGCTCCTATTTGCGTATGGCAATCTCAGCAAAATAGTGTCGGCATGAGGTTCGGATGAAGACACAGTTTAGTAGTTGTGATAGGAGGTAGGTAGAGTTGAAGGTGGTTATAGAAACGGTAGACGATCTGGAGAGAATTGTTGACCGTGATATCGATTGCCAGGCGAGTATAAAGATTGACCAAGCGAGGATTGACGCTTTCGCTGAAGTATCTTGTGATAAGCAATGGATCCATGTAGATACGAACCGTGCTAGAAGGGAGAGCCCGTTTGGCGCGACAGTTGCTCATGGGCTTCTTTTGGTTGCAATGTGCCCGCGAATGTTGCGCGAAGCGTGCGATTTAAAAGGTGTAGAAAGGGGACTGATGTACGGCCTTAATCGTGTTCGATTTCCCGCACCCTTATTGGAGGGATCTACGGTGTCGGCCGTCGTGAGGTTGCTTGAGGTGGCGCGGCTCGCCGATGGAGGAGCAAGAGCCACAATTCGATATCAGTTCAACACTGAGACAGTAGATCGTCCGTGTTGTGTAGCTGAGGTGGTTCATCAGTTTGCTTTTATAAATCAGACGACGCGCGAGATTGCAGGTTGTGGGTAAGGCGGCTCGGTAA
>JAJYVK010000057.1 GCA_021792075.1 Actinomycetes bacterium
TCCAAGCAGATCTGCTGCCTGGGAGACCCGATTGATGGCAGCAAAGCTTGCCAGAACGAAGGTTGGCTTTGCAAGCCGCTCACCTAGGGCTTTGAGGACTGGGATTCCCCCTCCTCCGACGAAGACCGCGTCGGGGTCAGGAAGGTCCCAAATAGCGTCCTCGCTTCGTCCTGAGACGACGGTGATCTCAGGGTAACGTGACGAGTTCAGCCCAATGAGTCTGATCTGAATCGGATCACGTTCGACGAGAAAGAGCCGGATAGAGGGGATCCTGCGAATTACGGTGATACCCACGCTGCCGCTTCCAGCGCCTAGATCCCAAAGGCAGGCCCTTTCTGAGGAAAGATACGGTGCAAGCTTGGAGAATATCACGTCTCTCACCTCGGGTTTTGTGATCATACTACCTTGGTGGAAAAATTCGTTGTCTTTATCTGAGGGCCGAAGGTTGGAGACCGAAGCTTCACTAGTTGGTTCGCTGCGCAAAGCTAGAAGAATCGAGAGAGGTTCAAACTGTGAAGCCGAGATTACACTGAGCGGGGCCTCCACTACTGCTTCGGCCTCCGAGCCGAGGTTGCTGCAGACCAGGTACCGTTCAAACTTTGCTCCAGCATCCGTAAGGAGCTGGGCAATGAACTCCGGTGTATGTTCCGGCGAACACAGGACTGCAAGTTTGTTGATATGCTGTCCCGGTTGTAGGGTTCGCAAGAGTTCGCTCAACACTCTCTGATAGCTGCGTCCGTGTGCACTTATCACAACGGCATCTTCCCAGTTGGTCTCGGCCTTTGCGAATGCAAGTGAAACCGCTGATGGTACAGGGTAGATCTCTAATTTAAAGAGGGGAAAGGTACTCTTGAGAAGTCGCACGATCCCAAAATAACCGGGATCACCCGAAGCGAGAGCGAGTACGTTTCCTGATCTTTCTGTAATGTTCTCCTTGAGCTGATCTATTCCAGCGCTCCAGCTCAATACGGTGGGGATTTCCAGCGAAACATCGCTCTTGAGTAGGGAGACTTGTCTTGATGACCCAAACACCACCTCGCTATTGCTCAACAACTCGCGTAGCTTGTCAACTCCCACACCCACGCGGCCGGAACCATCGATTCCGAGCACAAATATCTTCCTAGGCACGGGCAATGACCTTCTGTCCGTCAAAGTCGACCATTATCACCTCAAGGCTAATCGGCTTAGAGATATGGCTTTCGCAGGCCTTCTTGGCCATTTGGCAGAGGAGTTCGAGCGGTGCTAGATCGTTTTGGTCGACGCAGGTCTCGAAGAAGTGTCTTGCCGTATTTGTTGCGGTTGCTGCCTCGATTACCGGATACGATGATCCTGCGCGCTTGGCGGCTTCCAATAGAACTTCGTTGTTGAGGTCTGAACGGTGGAAATGAGTCATCATTACCTCGTTAGCAAGCTTCGAAATCTTGCCAACCATTCCAACCCAGATTATCTTCTCGGCGCCCATCTTTGCCGCACTTCTAAGTCCTACTCCGGTGAAGTCACCAACCTCGACGAAACAAACAGGATCAAGCTCTGGGAAGAGTCTTATGGCAAGCGCTTCCGACCTTGAGCCGGTTGCCAAAACGATGGTCTTTTCGTTTTGGGCAGCGGCAACATTGATCTGTTGGACCACCGAGGCCCTGTAGGCGGCCGTCGAGAAGGGCCGGACGACACCCGTGGTGCCCAGTATGGAGATGCCCCCGGTAATCCCGAGGCGGGCGTTTGTGGTTCGCTGTGCCATCTCCTTGCCTCCAGGTACGCTGAAGGTGAGTTCGAGACCGGTCGATGTAACCTCTCTGACAGCCAGGGCAATCATCTTAGACGGTATAGGATTTATGGCGGGGGCACCTATGGGGAGTCCCAAGCCAGGCTTGGTGACTGTCCCTATCCCATCTCCGGCACGAAAGACCAGTTCGTGAGTGCCTTGAAGCTCTCTCGCATGAACTGTCATCCTGGCCCCGTCGGTGCAATCTGGATCATCTCCGGCGTCTTTAACCACCACCGCTCCGCCGTCACCGGAATCCTCGACGGCGAATGTCACCCTTTTCCCCGATGGCAACTCCACTTCGACGCTGGAGGGAAGCTTGCTACTGGTGAGGAGAATGGCAGCGGCTTTAGCGGCGGCGCTGGCGCAGGTTCCAGTTGTCCAGCCAGTTCGTAGTTCTTTGGGCTCCGTTGGACTCAAGACAGATCCTTAATCTTGCTCTGGTTGGTCATCTTATCGAGGCAGAGATAGTGTTGGGCTCTAGATCTACGAGACGCGTTCAGTTGTCAAGGCTGATCTTTTGCAGGCCGACCCGTTGTCGTGCCTGGCAGCGAACGTTTGCGAAAGCGATGTGCATAGCCGGGTGAGTAGAGGTGGGAGCGCTGTGTTGGTCCGTCAAGCACCTCTCCCACGACAACCAGTACGGTTCGATTTGCTCCGCTCTCAGCCATGTCCTTTGCAAGCGAGCCTACCGTCGTTCTGACCACCTTTTGATCGCTCCAAGTGGCCCGAATGACTATAGCGGCTGGGGTCGATTGATTGAACGCAGACCCATCGCACAAGAGCTCGTCTTGGAGCTCTTGAGGTCGTGCACCGGCAAGAAACACTGCGATGGTTCCGCCGATTCGGGCGAATGCGCGTAGGCTTTCCCGCTTGGGCATCGAGGCTTTGGTTTTTCCAGGAAGCCGGGTAAAGACAACGCTTTGAGACAGTGCCGGAATTGTGAATTCTCGCTTGAGTATCGCAGCAGCCGCTGCTACCGAAGTCACTCCTGGTACGATCTCGAAACTGAGCTGGTTCTCGACGCAATAGTCGATCTGCTCTTGGATCGCTCCGTAGATCGATGGATCTCCTGAGTGAAGCCGGACCACCTTCTTCGTGCTACTGGTGGAGTAGATTTTCAGCACGTCTTCAAGGGTCATGCCAGCGGAGTCAAGGATCTCGGCGTTGCTGGCGCAGTGGTCAAGCAACTCTCTGGGAACCAACGATGATGCCCAGATCACGGTCTCGGCTTCAGCCAGGCGGTTTCTGCCCTTTAGGGTAATAAGTTCGGGATCTCCTGGTCCGGCCCCTACGAAGCTGATCACTTCCAGACCTTCTCTTTATTGTACTTATTCATCTTTCATGCGATCCTTTTCTAAGAGGCGGTGCTATCACAGTTGCGAGGTATGAGATCTTCGGTTCTGTGATCGCTTCGAGCAAAGCAATCTGCTCGCCCTCAAGCCCTAGGAGTTCTCCTACTACCGCGCCTTCAAGCCGCCCCGCCTCCTTTAGAATCTGCTTGATTGCAGCTATCTGGCGGCCACCCTTATAAATGACGACGGCCGCGTTTGGGTGCTGCAGAGACTCTTGCACGTCTTCTGTCCCCTCAACAGCTGTCACGAGGAATAGCTTCTCGGTCTCGTCAAGAAGATTTAGGCCGCTCATGGCTGCGACCTCCTGAAACGCCATGATTCCGGGGACCGTTTTTATTCTTATCTCCGGTGCAAGTGTAGCCACTTCTTTGGCAACCAGAGAGAATGTGGAGAAGACATTTGGGTCGCCAAGGGTGACGAAGGCCAACGTCTGGCCTTTTAGGAGTAGGGCCACGAGAGTCCGAGCCGCCGCCTTGGCACCGCGAAGTCTTGCTTGCACTCCCGTCTCGCCAGGGCTCATGTCGAATATCAGCCTGCTCAATTCGACATCTGGAAGCACCTGTCTCACAATGCCCTCTGCCCGGCCTTCGCTTTCCGGTGAAGAACAGGGAGCAAATATTAGGTCAGCTTCTCTCAAAGCTTCGAGGGCCTTTAACGTGATATTCCTGGGGTCTCCCGGCCCGACTCCGACGCCGATTAGCTGACCGGGTTCAACCTGTTTTGCCGATGGAGTATTCAACGCCTACCTCTATGAGAGCACAAACACGTGACTGGATTGTGACCGAGCCTAGCAAGGGTTTGGCAACCGCGAGGCTGGCGGCAACCTTGTGCATCAGGGTGGGATAGCTGCGCAACAAATCACGTGCCGGCTCGAAATAGGGCGCCCTAAAGTGGTCCAGTCCTATTTTCTCACAGAGGTTCTGTTGGTTCTTGAAAGGTTTCGAACGGCCGGCGGAGGTCGCTTAGCGCGCTCGCAGCTTGGAACCCCGATATTCTCGGTGGCGTTTGCACATTTACTAATAAGCCAAAATGGATGACCCCTCCTAATCTAGTGGATCGTGAATCTCGTTTTTTACAGACACCATTGTGGGGTCATGATCTATTGCGCCATGCAGCTTCTATGCTAAAAGCGCTAGTTATGGCGGGTATGAAAACGTCGTTTTGGCTAGGCGGGTCGGCAATGTCGGCAGCGAAGCTGTCTACACGAGCTAAGCTCATAACACTCATTATGAGCTTAGCTCAGTAAATCTTGGAGCCCTGCTATGGTAAATTCTCAAACGGCTGCCATCGGTCCTAATGATTCGGGGGTTTGTGGTGTGAATCCACTTCGACTTTCGGAGCTGATCTTGTTGGCCGCACGGAGGTTTCACCGGGATTTTTCAGCACAGCTTTCTCCGCTCGGAGTCACAGTTGCACAGGCGCAGGTGCTACGAATTGTCGCCGTTGCAGAGGCTCCTCTTCGCATGGTTGACATTGCCGCTCAATTGGAGATAGTTCCAAGGTCAGCAACCAGCAAGATAGATGCGCTGGAGTCTCTTGGATTGGTTGAGCGCCTCAGCGATAATGCCGATCGCAGGTCCGTGTCGGTGGCGGTGACTGAAAAGGGCCGCAATGTGTTGAGCCTCCTTGACGAAGTTCGCCGCTCGGCGGCTGAGGAGCTGTTGTCCGGTCTTGCTGTTCTTGACCGCGAGGAGCTCTATCGGCTTTTGAGGATCGTCTGCACCAGGACCGGTCTCTTGGCCGGGATTGAAAACTCATGCGGAAGCCAAGCATTATCGGTAACTGCTGAAGGTCGCGATCGGGGTGGACGATGAATCCAATGCGCGGCGGCATGGTGGGCTGGGGGATGATGCGATCATTCGGTAGAGATGGGTCCGTGACGCGGCAAAAGCTTCCACCAGGATTGCTGCGGAGGATTGCAGCCTTTGCCCGACCGTATCGTTTGGTGCTGGCAGTGTTTTTGGCCTTGATCGTTGTTGATGCCGTTGTCACAGCCTCTAGTCCTCTTATATATCGCGCCATCATCGACGATGGAATCCTCAAGAAGAACGTTTCGTTGATTGTCTCGTTAGCTCTGCTGGTAGGTTCTCTGGCTCTGGTCGACGTTGGCCTCTCCCTGTGGCAGAGGTGGATCTCGGCCCGGGTGGGCGAGGGACTCATCTACGACATGCGAACCCAGGTATTTGCCCACTTTCAGAAGATGCCCGTCGCATTCTTTACCCGGACTCAGACGGGCGCCCTGGTGAGTCGGCTCAACAATGATGTGCTTGACGCTCAAAGGGCGTTTACGGATACTTTCTCCTCGGTGGTCAGCAACTTCATAAGTGTCGCAATCATGCTCGCTGCGATGCTTGTGCTGTCATGGGAGATCACACTTGTTGCCCTTGCACTTCTGCCGCTGTTCATCGTGCCTGCGCGTTTTGTTGGAAAGCGGATTCAGTCCATAACCCGGGAGAGCTACAACCTAAACGCGCAAATGACCAACACCATGACCGAACGGTTCAACGTTGCAGGGGCAATGTTGGTGAAGCTATTTGGCCATCGCGAGCAGGAGGTCAAAGGGTTTGAAGAAAAGGCTGGGCGTGTTCGCGACATCGGGATAACTCAGGCTATGTACACCAGGATTTTCATGGCCTCCTTACTCCTTGTGGCCTCGCTTGCAACTGCTCTGGTATATGGTTGGGGCGGCGTGCTGGCAGCACGTGGGGTCCTCGCAGTCGGCACTGTTGTCGCTCTGACCCAATATCTGACAAGACTTTATGCTCCCCTAACAGCTCTTAGCAATGTCCAAGTCGACGTGATGACGGCACTTGTGTCGTTTGATCGCGTATTCGAGGTGCTCGATCTTGCGCCAATGATCGACGAAAAGCCAGATGCGGTAGATATTCCGAGGGGTCCAGCGTCGGTCGATTTTATCCACGTCGATTTTCGTTATCCAACCGCCGAAGAGGTCTCTCTGGCATCCCTTGAATCGGTGGCGGTGCTGGACCAGACACCAACCAGCCAAGTGCTCTTCGACGTATCATTTCACGCTGAGCCAGGAGAGCTGGTTGCCCTTGTGGGTCCTTCTGGTGCTGGGAAGACGACACTGAGCCATCTGGTGTCTCGGCTTTATGATGTCACAGGTGGCCAAGTCTTGATCAGTGGCGTCGACGTGAGGGATGCGACATTGGAATCGATCCAAAGGGTGATAGGTGTGGTGACCCAGGACGTTCACCTGTTTCATGAGACACTGCGGTCCAATTTGTTGTACGCGAAGCCTGATGCTAGCGACGAGGAGCTAATGGATGCGTTGAGAGCGGCTCAGATCCAACCGCTGATCGAGTCACTTCCTGATGGCTTGGATACCGAGGTGGGAGAGCGTGGATACAGGCTTTCCGGAGGCGAGAAGCAAAGGGTCGCTATAGCGAGGCTTCTCCTGAAGGCTCCTGACGTGGTCGTGTTGGACGAGGCGACTGCTCATTTGGACTCTGAGTCAGAGGTTGCGGTTCAGCTCGCCTTGAAGACGGCGCTTAGCGGGCGGACTTCGATAGTCATTGCACACCGTCTCTCAACTGTGCGCGACGCAGATCAGATCCTCGTGATGTCTGAAGGGCGAATCTTAGAAAGGGGACGTCACGAACAGCTGTTAGCTCGAAATGGTCTCTATGCAGAACTCTATACTACTCAATTTGCGCCCCAAGCTAACTCCGAAGTGGAGCTATCCGAGAGGTAGCCGTCTATTCGGTGCTCGGTTGTAGTGAGTGAAAGCTGAAGTTGTGAATGCTATCTGGCGACCGATAAGTTCTGCGTGAGCAGCCGTATCGGTTGCGAAAGCTGCTCCTCTCGGGCTATATCTTACTTGCATGGACTATAAGTGCGAGCTTCACCGCGTGGCATGGGATTTTGGATCAACAGGATTCCTCATTAGTGCATCATCATGTTGTCACTTGGATCCTACAACTTTGCTCCAAGTTGATTGAAGATCATCTGGTTGGTCATCTGCTGAACCGGTGCATGGTTGTCTGTAAGGATAATTCCTTTCCCGGGGTTTGGGGTGTTCCAAGTCAGGGCAAGCGAGGCTCTTACTCCGTCCAAGAACCGTGGAAGCGCAGAATCGGCAGGCAGCCCGATTGGATCTTTGCTGGCTACCAGCAACTCGTTATACGCCCCAGGAGCTTTTGCCAAATATATGTGCGGGAAGACGGTTAGCAAGGTCCGCTCAATCGCTTTCAGAAGTGGGGCATTGGATGAGGTGGTATTGACATTCATTGCCAGTATGCCATTTTGGTCGAGGTGGCCCAGACACTCCTGGAAGAACTCTTTTGTTGTCAGGTAAAAGGGAATGTAGATTTCTTGACTATAGGCATCGACGATCATGAGGTTGAACTTTGCTTTGGTGGTCCTTACATATACCCTGCCGTCCGTGTTTACGATCTTCGCGGCGGAAGGATGCAGGTGGAAGTACTCGGTCCCCAGTTGCACGAGTTTTGGGTCGATCTCTACTCCCGTGATATGAACTCTCGCGCGAAATGGGTCGACATCTCTTGAATACAACGTGGGAATCGTTCCTGCCGCCATTCCAATTAAAAGAGTGTCTACCTGCTGGGTCTTGGGAAACATGAAAGGAAGTGTCAGGTAGGCGTCGTAGTAAAGTCCTGTGAGGTGATTTGGGGTATATATTGATTGGATGCCGGCGGAGTCGTTGACCGATAGTGCGGTTTCAGTGCGGTTTAGCTTGTATACTTCGGCGAACTGGTAAGGGGTCTGCACTTCGGTGACGAGTCCTTTTACGGGTTTGAGCAGCGGGGGCGAAGCTTGGCTCATTGCCATCGGAAGAAGGCTGCCGACGAGAAGAATCGGCTTTCCAAGTGTTCCTAGACCGAGCAGCAGAAGGATGCCTGCAGATGCCCAAATCGTTGCTCTCACGCCAAAGCTCGGAATCGTGTAAAGCGTAGGCACAAAGGTTCCCGCCAGGCTCCCGAAGGTGGACCAAAAGTAAAGGGAGCCGGTATTGCGGCCGACGGTATCTCTGTTCTGAATGAGGAGACGCACCGCATAGGGAGAGACCGCGCCCAATGCGACGACTGGGGGCACGAAGAGAGCCGTCGTTCCAAGTAGGGATGCGATCACCAAACCGGCCGGCGTGTCCAATAGGCCGCCACTTACCGATACGAGTAGAGGGCTTGAAAGCATTGGTAATAGCGCGACAAACAGCCCTGCTCCAAGGCTAAGCAGAGCGATG
>JAJYVK010000058.1 GCA_021792075.1 Actinomycetes bacterium
CTCCTCGGGCGTGCCTACTCTTCCCAATGGTATCGAGCGGATGATGGCGCCCATGAGCTTCTCGTTGCCTTCACTTACTTCAGCCAGCATTGGAGTGTCGGTGAGGCCGGGGGCGACACAGTTGACGTTGATCCCTTTTCTGGCAGTCTCTCGGGCAATTGCCTTTGAGAATGCAATTACCGCCCCCTTCGCACCGGAGTAGAGTGCTTCGCCGCTGGAACCAACCCGCCCGGCATCTGAAGCAATGAAGACTATCTTGCCAGAGCCAGCTTCGATCATGTGTGGAACGGTTGCATGAGCACATGCAACATGGCCGCGGTAGTTGATATCGATTACGCGGTCCCAAAGTCCTTCATCTGTATCTACGAATGGCATAACCTTGTCCCAGCCCGCATTGGAGATCAGGATGTCAACCTTTCCGAACTTGTTGATGGTCTTAGCCACCATTTCACGAACACGTCCCGCATCGGCCACGTCGACATCTACGGCAAGAGCGGATCCACCCGTAGAGGTGATTTCTTTGGCGACACTATCCGCTCTTTCTGCGGAAAGGTCGGCGATCACCACGCTGGCGCCTTCATTCGCAAGACCAAGCGCCATGGCACGACCAACTCCGCTTCCTGCCCCAGTGACGATTGCAGTCTTTCCTTGAAACCTTCCGTTGAATGGCATCTTCTATTTTCCTTTCAAAAGTCCATTTGTATCTAGTTTTCTTAGTACTGAAAGTTGTTCAGCGGTGGGCTCCGGAGTGACTGGGATTGAGCTGGGGATTATCAGCTCGAACCCAGTGGCAGCACGTACTTGATCGACTTCAACTCCGGGATGAACCGTCTCGAGCCGCATGCGAAGTGTCTCGGGATCAAAGCCCATGGTACAAAGGGGGGTGACAACGAGCTGTGGACCACCTCCAGGGAGGCTTGCGGCTTGCCACGAGGAAGGACCTTGGAGAAAGCCTGGACCGCTCAGGAAGTCAACATGTTCCACAAAAGTGCGTGCGTTATGTGATTGGGTATAGATGAGAACGCGGCCTACACGAGAAAGGAACGGAAGTCCCACCGTGCCCGGTCCGCGCAGCGCTGGGTGTGAGTAATCACCGACGGCCACCAGATTGCAGTTTCCGTATTGGTCGATCTGGAGTCCCCCGGCAAAAAACACGGTCAAGACATCCGCGCGACCCTCCAGCAGAACTACATCATTGAGAGAAAGGGAGGTATCCGCACGAAGAAGGTCATAGTCGCCACATGAAGGCACGACTGGAGCCAGATGAGGGTTTACGGAGCAGGTTCCGCCTGCAATCGAGAAGAGGTCGGGAGCATGTGTCAGCTGGGCGAGCCTGCATGCGATCTGAGGAATGGCGCTAGCAGTTCCCATAACCGTCACGTCATCGTTGCGGAGCCGCTTGGAGAGCTCAACGGCCATCAGCTCGCTGCGCGAAAAAGTCAATGAGCTGTCAGATATAACTGTCATGGCGAATCAACCCTTCCGGTCCGACAGAGCGACCGCTAAGGGTCCGCTGCCATAACGTAGCTCTTCAAGGCGTTCAGCCGCCTTTTCAAGATATTCCTGTTCTGAAAGATCTGTCACAAATTTGCTGATATAGCCCTTGGCGCCGTCGTCGTCCTTGGCCATCCCCAAGTATTCGACTATGGCCTGATGGTCAAACTCGTAGGCACCATGTGAGGCGGTGGGGTAGCAGCCACCTGGAGCCTCAATAACTGCGTGGACTAAAAATCCAGGAATTGTGGTTCCCTGCGGATGCTTGGAGATCTCTTTCGTCGATACAATCTGTTCGACCTGCAATAACACGGTTTTAGACGCGAGGGCCATGTACCGGTCGACGAAATGAGCCCCCGCCACAACTGCGTTGCCTTGTGCGTCGGCCTGGTAGGCATGAAGAAGGGCGACATCTGGCTTGAGCGGAGCACCGACGGGGACCTCATCGCCGGTGAATGGATCTGTGGTGAAGGAGTAGTTCTCCTTGTTCACCTTTGGAATATCGGTGAATTCGATGCCCTTGGGCAACGCCACGAATGGTAAGCCACCGGCACCGGCATAAAGACCATGGGTTATATAGGCCTCGTCACACTCGAGAATCTTGAGTGATCCGGCTTCGATTCCCCTTCGGAAACTTGGTGCAAGTCCGATGTGCTCGAAGCCGACATATGAGGTTGCGATTTCGTCGATGAGGCCGGCTGCGATCAAAAGCTCCGCATTCAATGCCCCACACGGGCTTGTCAGAAGCCTCTTGATCCTGCGGTTCTGCCGGATCACCTCTCTGACCAATGCCATCGGATTGTTGTGAAGGTGCATTCCACCAACGCTAACAAGTCCCACGCCATCAGGAACGAAACGATCTACAGCTTCGGGAAGCGAGAGCACCTTACTCATGACGCATCCCCTCTACGTGCCGCATCACATTGCACAGCTGAGGGCTGTTACAAGTACGGCAACGCACCACAGTGAGAACGTTGGCCATTGTTGTTGTATCCTCCATTTGCGAGTTCACAGCGAGCCTAGCTCAACTTTGCTGTGAGCGCACATCCAGCCGCCGGAGAGAAGGTTTCCCTGTACGGAGGGCATCTCTTCTGCCGCGGGCCCCTTTTTGTCTGCTTTCTCAAAGGTTCCGGTGTGACTCCTTGTGCTCGATGTGGATCTACGGGTTCAGGTCCTCTTTTGCGAAGCGGTGGTGAGATCGAAATGAGGCCAAGCGCTTTTTCTCTTGCGTCATTTAACTTGAAAGCCTTTTAATGACGCATCTGCGCAATGGAAGCTGAGCTCATTTTTTTTGATCTGGTTAGTTCTGGTATGATTCCTGAGGTTGGAAAATCTTCAGGGAATGACCTCGGTTTGGCTTTCGCAAGGGTTATTTGGGTAGTATTGGTGATGACGCTCAGGGATTCGGTTCCAGGCGACAAATGTTGGTGAAGATTCGCAGCGAGGGCATACATGGGAGAGCTGTATCTAGTTGACTTCAGGGTTTGCGGGCACCAGATGGGGTACCAATAGGGTTCATGCTGCAGGCCTTTACGGTTCGTTGTGGTGAGGACTGCGGAAGAGGTATTTGCTCAAAACTTGAAGGAGATCTTGTCCCTGCTGGACTACTGCAATTTTCAGGAATGTGAAACTGACTACCGGGAGAAAAATGGCGACTACAACCCAAACACCAGAAGGCTTATTCGACATAGATGGGCTGCTGACTGATGAGGAACGTGAGATCAGGGGCGTCATCCGAAAGTATGTCGAGAAGCGCATAAAGCCAGACGTTGCAGAGTGGTTTGAAAAAGGAGAGCTTCCTGCCAAAGAGCTTGCTCTCGAACTTGGAGAATTGGGCGTCCTCGGTATGCATCTTGATGGCTACGGCTGCGCAGGTGCTGGTGCAGTGGCCTATGGTCTTGCCTGTCTCGAGCTTGAGGCTGGAGACTCCGGAATCCGTTCGCTGGTGAGTGTTCAAGGATCGCTCGCCATGAAGGCCATTCACGCGTTTGGTTCAGAGGAGCAGAAGCAGCAGTGGCTGCCGAAGATGGCGACGGGAGAGGTGCTCGGGTGTTTTGGACTGACCGAGCCCGACTTCGGGTCAAATCCTGCCGGCATGCGCACGCGTGCCAAGCGTGATGGCAATGAGTGGGTCTTGGATGGCACCAAGATGTGGATAACCAATGGAAACATCGCTGATATCGCTGTCGTTTGGGCAAGGACGGATGAGGGGATCCGGGGCTTCATAATTCCCACGAATACTCCAGGTTTTTCCGCGAATCTTGTGCATCGCAAGCTTTCTCTACGAGCTTCGATCACCTCCGAACTGGTATTGGACAACGTTCGGCTTCCAGAGGACGCCGTTCTGCCTGGCGTGTCCAGCCTACGAGGTCCCCTGACGTGTCTCAACGAGGCCAGGTTCGGGATCCTATTTGGAGCTCTTGGAGCTGCAAGGGATAGTTTGGAGACAGCAATCCGTTATGGGATGGAGCGGGTTCAGTTTGATCACCCGATTGCGGCATACCAGTTGACGCAGAAGAAATACGCCGACATGACCGTTGAATTTGGAAAGGGGCTTCTTTTGGCCCTTCACATTGGCCGTCTGAAGGAGCAAGGCACGCTTCGTCCGGAGCAGGTAAGCATCGGCAAGTTCAACAGTGTTAGGCAGGCGTTAGCTATAACGAGGGAATGCCGCAGCATTCTTGGAGCGAACGGCATCACACTTGAGTATCCGGTGATGCGCCACATGTCTAACTTGGAGTCGGTATACACCTATGAGGGCACGCACGAAATGCACACGCTTGTCATTGGAGAGGCGTTGACAGGGATAGCGGCCTACCGAATTTAGTTACCAATGGTCGACGCTCTATAACGTACCCCAATCGATGGGCCGCCATTTTTAGAGTTTTGCAGTGATTTCCGGGCTAGTCCGGGAATCACTGCGTCTAAGAGTATGGAAGTCAAGCTGAGAGGTGCTTTGGAGTCGTAAGCGTGGTCCGGCGAGAGCACTGTGGTTTTAATGCTTCGCGGTGAAGGCCTATTGAGGGCGGCAGGCTGAAGCTGGCGGGACGAAAGCTAGTGCTCGGGCTGCATGGCCTTTCAAGGTAGTGGGGTTGTTGGTTGATCCTCCTAGGGCTCAACGAGGTTTGTATTCGTAAAATCCCCGCCCGCTCTTGCGGCCAAGAAGGCCGGCATCAACCATTCTCAGCAGAAGTGGCGGAGGCGCGTAGAGCGGCTCTTTGAACTCGTGGTAGAGCGACTCTGCCACCGCAGCTGTGGTGTCAAGTCCTATCAGGTCGCAAAGAGCAAGAGGTCCCATGGGGTGTGCGCAACCTTCCACCATGCCGGTGTCGATGTCTTCAGCCGTGGCAAAGCCGGACTCCATCATTCGGATGGCTGACAATATATAAGGGATCAACAGTGCGTTGACGATGAAGCCTGCGCGGTCCTTGGAATGTATCACGTGTTTTTGCAGCGTCTGGGAGGCGAATTCCGCGGCCCGACGAGCGACCTCGTCGGAGGTCAGAAGAGAGGTTACGAGTTCTACCAAGGAAAGTACCGGGACCGGGTTGAAGAAATGGATTCCAATTACTTGTTGGGGTCGGCTTGTTGCGACCCCGAGTTTCATGATGGGGATCGAGGACGTGTTCGAGGCAAGGATGGCGTCGGCGTTTTCGACGACTTTGTCTAGGGTCGTAAAGATGCCCACCTTAGCTGCTTCGTCCTCTATTATTGCTTCAACCACTAGTTCGCGGTCGAAGTGGGCGCCAAGGTCTACGTCGTAGCGGATCTTGGCGAGAGTGCTCTCCAGCTGTTCCTGAGTTATTTTTGACGCTTTCAGAGCACGGGCCAAAGAACTTTCAATTCGGGAACGTCCACGAGCAAGATTGGCTTCGTCTCCTTCCGTGACTACGACATCAAGCCCACGGCGTGCGGCAACTTCGGCGATACCAGATCCCATAAGTCCACAACCAACCACGCCAACCTTCTGAATCATTCTCGACTCCTTTCAAAGTCCCCAGCGCTCCTAGCCTATCGTTAGGGCCTGGTTAATTGCATAATCGTGAAGCTCTTTGGTCTCCAATCCTTTCGGATTCAGCCGAAACCTGCCAGCCTGATGCTATTGCGGAACCCCGAGTCTTTGGTGCCAAAGTTCTTGCCCACGCAGCTGCTTCGCTGGCCGATATATCATCCTTTTAACATGATGGTTGTTTTCGGGTTCCGCGATACGAGAAGGAAGCACCAAACGCACAGGTGGGATCTCCACCTAGCGGATCCCCATCATAAGCCCAGGAACGGGCACGGCTTCCGCCGCATATCGTTGCGAATGTGCATGAACCGCACGGTTCTCCGAGCAGTGAGGGATTTCTCAGCGACGTGAACAACTCGCTGGTCCTATACCAAAAGGAGGCAGGATGGGTGCGCACATTTCCCGCAGTCTTTGGCAAAAAGCCCGAAGGCTGCACATCGCCAACGTGAGATACAAAGCAAAACCCGTTTCCGTCGGTAACGCCTGGCGCAACCGGTAGCCCCATTTGAGCTCTCACTCTGCGATATTGCGGTGCTTCTACGGTCCTGACGTAGAAAGGGAACTGCGTGGATGCAAGCCAGCGTAACACCTGCTCCTCTTCCGCGGGAGAAAGCATGTCTTTGGCGTCTGCCCGCCCTGTGGCGACCAAAAAGAAGAGTGTCCAGCTGTCCGTTAGGCCCTCAAGAAGCTTTGCAATTGTGTCAAGCTCGGCGATGTTGTGTCTGGACACGGTGGTTGCCACCTGGAGTTTAGGACTCAATTCAGCGGCGTGCCCAATTGCACTCATGGTTCTTTCAAAGTGGCCCGGTATGCCCCTGAAGCGGTCATGCGTCTTCGGTCCAGCTCCATCCAAACTGACATGGATAGTACCGACTCCGATCTCACTAGCTCGGTCAAGGGCATCTCCTCGCAATCGAGCTGTTACCGATGGAGAGAATCCGATGTACATGCCCGTCGAAACGGCCTTAGCGAGCAAGGTGAAGATGTCTGGCCGAGCCAGTGGATCTCCACCTGTGATGACAAGGACCTTGGTTCCCATCTTTGCTACGTCGTCGATTAACTCGAACCCCTCCTCTGTTGTGAGTTCATCTTGATTTCGGTGCGGCTGGGCTTCAGCTCTGCAGTGAACGCAGTGAAGGGGACATGCCCTCGTAACTTCCCAGGCCAGTGTGAGAGGCGCTCGAGAGAAGTCAAGCTGGCCAAAAGGGCTGTTAGCTGTGCTCGCGGCTAAGTGTTCCCCGATAAATCGGTCCGGGCTGCCAAAACTAGAGTCATTCATTAAACGTATATTACACCGTGGCATCTCGGTGCCAAAGTCCGCAGGACTGGCCGGGTTGGCAGTAGCTGGGCAGCCCCGCGGTGAGGGGACTCGGTTGGTGGCCGACATTGGATGGAGTCCGCCCCATACCAGGGGTAATCACCATTGTTTAAGGCCTTACAATTGATCTAGTATGGCTGGGCCTGCAAGAATTGCATGCGGTCGAGCGAGAGGAAACTGGCTGGGACGAGATCGAGATCACCTGAAACTTTTGGGCTAGCAGACGATTGGTCGTGTCTTAGTTTGTGACGCAGGACTGACATGCTCCTTAGCTGTTCTTGCATGCAAAGGAGGCTTAGCCATGATTTTCGCATTATGCAAAGAGTGCCGAAAGGCTACACAACTGGCCTAGGGTGGTCCTGTCGACCGCTCTCGTTTTCGGAGTCAGCGGGACAGTGGTCGTCCTCGGTGCAGAATCTGCGAATGCAGCCACTTGCGTTTCCGCTGGGACTACCGGCCTAACGGCGGCGGTTATAGCTACTGCCAACGTTACCGGCGGTACAGTCAACGCTACTGGCTGCGATGTCGGCATTTACGTTCCGCCAGGCACTTCGGGAATCACGATCACCGGAGTTAACGTATATGGAGCGAATGATCACGGTATTTTCGTTCAAAATGCAAACAGCATTACAGTCTCGAATTCGACCGTCCAGGGTAATGGCGTCAACCCAACCACTGGAATTTTAGAGAACAAGGCTATTCAACTTGTGGGAAGTTCGAACTCTAAGGTGACCGGTAACACCGTGACCGGGAACTATGCGGATGGCGGGATATCAGTAACTGACGACGGGCCGATCGATCCCGGAGCACCGCTTCCAGGTTCTTTGAGCCAAGCAAACAATGATCTTGTGTCAAATAACACCGTCAATAGCAATTACAAAGGGTACGCGATAGTCTTTGCTGCGTACAATGCCTCGGCAGGAGTATCGAGTGGAACAGTCAGCTCCAATACGCTTACCGGAACCAAGACCATTGGGCCCCGCGGGCCAGTGATTGGTGGAGTTGTCATATCTACCAACCGTCCGGGTACAACGGTTTCAAACATGAGCTTGAATGGCAACTCCATCAGCGATCAGGGAGTTTCAGGAATCATTCTCGACTCGAATGGAACCGGAAGCACCATGTCCGGTGTAACGGTGACGAGCAATACCCTGAGCGGTAACGACTGGCTTCCCTCATATGGGCCGCCTCAGTCCGCCGCGATTGTAGTGGAGGCAACTCCGGCGGCTCCCTCTTCCGGTCCTGTGCTTAACGACGTTACGATAACGGGCAACACCATTTCCGGCAGCTTCTACGGCATCTGGATCAGTGGTGCCACCTCAGTCGTTACCAGCCCGAACACCATTACCACCACCACTGGTGGAGTCCCGGTCTACACCGTTGCTGCACCCGGAGTTGGTTACTGGGTTTGCACTGCCGACGGCGGAGTATTCACCTTCGGCCAGGCGAGATTCTTCGGCTCGATGGGTGGGCACGGTCTTGCCGCTCCGGTG
>JAJYVK010000059.1 GCA_021792075.1 Actinomycetes bacterium
ATGCTACAACGCCTAAGAGCAGCGGGAATGCTATTGAAATCACTCTCACCACAGTCATCACCGACTGGTCGACCGTCGCCATTGATTCCAAAGCCACAACTCGATATACAGAGTGGTACGTCCTGGTTACGACTCGCTGAGGCACGGGTGCGGCACTGGTTTGCGTGCCCTGGGACTCCTGGCTCGAATTGAGATTCAAGGTGAAGCCGGTCGGTTGATTGGATACTGTCAAATTGATCCCGTTGGGCTGTCCGACCACGGTAGTAACCATTACAGCCCGATGATCCGACTCGTCGGGATCGCTTAGAATCATCCCCTTGGGCAAAGGAACATATGACACCTCGCTGATCGTGCTTTTGAGCGAGGTGAGTGCGGAAGGCTCCCCAGCAATGTTGGCCGTCGATGCGACCACCTGATTCTTCGAATCGAGCACCTGGACCGAGATCTCGTTGCGTGGAAGGGGAAGCGGATTCATTATCGAGCCCGAGCTCACCAGCGAGACAACCGCAGCCTCTTGCGTTCTTGTCTGATTAATAATTGAGTTGTGAAGCTGAGATGCGAGGGTCGTCAAAAGGACTCTTGACGCTCCGAAAAGCGCTATACCCACGACTAGGACAGAAACCAGCGCGATTTTGAACCTGACAGAGTAAAGCCACCTGCGGAACCAAGGGTAGCGCTTCTCTATATGTTGCGATACCACCTAGCTAGCCACCATTTTCCTCTAGCAGGTAGCCAACACCTCGAATAGTCCTAATAGCTCTTTTGTCGAACGGTGTGTCGATCTTCTTGCGGAGATAACCGATATACACCTCAACTATGTTTGAATCGCCTTCGAAATCGTAGTCCCAGACATGTTCGAGAATGACTTTCTTAGTGAGCACCTCGCCTTTTCTGCGCAGGAGCAACTCGAGAAGAGAAAACTCTCTTGAGGTCAGGACGATGTCAGATTGGTCCCTGGTAACCGCGTGACTCGCCGGATCTAGATGAAGATCTCCGGCGGACAGTACCACAGGCCTTTCAGAGGCGCCTCTCCTCAATAGAGCCCGCATCCTTGCCAACAAAACGGTAAAAGAAAACGGCTTCGAGAGGAAGTCATCAGCGCCAGTATCAAGTGACTCAGCTTCGTCAAGCTCTCCATCCTTGGCTGTCAACATCAGAATGGGAGTCCAGACCCCCCTCTCTCTCAAGGTGCCACAAATCTTGAATCCGTTGGTCCCAGGGAGCATGATGTCCAAGAGGATCAGGTCATATGGGTTCTCTGTGGCCATCCAGAGCCCCTCTGTGCCGTTTTGGATCACGTCGACGGCAAAACCCTCCGCCTCTAGCCCCCTCTTCAAAGCTTCGCCCAACCTAACTTCATCTTCAATTACAAGGACTCTCATGTATTGCCTCACTAAAACGCTAAAGTGGCCCAAATGCCACTCTAGCGTTGGCCTTTAATGAACGAGTTATCAGCGCCTTCCGCCTGCTCGTTTGTGGCACCATACATACCTGGCAACTTCGAGCGATCAAGCAGACCTCAAAGCGTTACTTTCGAAACAAGTCAAATGGTGCCATCATCTAGCTGCAAAACATCCAGGGTGGCACGCGCACCGTCACCCAATTTGAGAGGCGCTCATCCCCCAAAGTCTTTGCAGAGCCTGCTCCGAAGATTTTTGAGATAAGGAACGACAAATATCTAAGCCCTCCGAATGTGAAGCTATCGAATCTTAATGTCACCTCTGTCAAGCAAGCCGACGACGGTGTCGGACACGATCCATTACCATCACGAGAGAGCGAGTCTGTGAAAATCTCACTCTTCCAAAGAGCAGTCGCGTGTTAAAAAAGAATGATACTGGGCCTGTAAGGCCCAGTATCAACAATCGTCGCGAGTGCGACGCCCCCTCCGCAAAATCCTCGGACCAGCTGCACCCCCATGCACCGTCCTTCTCTCTATAACTATACACGAGGTGTGAACGATTTCACAATCGTGAGGAAAAATTTGTGAAAAACGTCACTCACCAGGGCTAAAGTCCAAAAATACTGGCGCCTACGATCTCTTTGTCGTCCTCCGCAACGCCGTATTCCGCGTACCCAGTCGTCTCAAGCTGCGCCGCCAGGTCTGGGCCACCAGTGGCCGCTATCTCTCCTCGGACCAAGACGTGAACCCGGTCCGGGCGAAGCTCCTTCAAGAGCCTTGAGTAGTGTGTAATGGCCAGCACACCGAGCTGATCCTCATTGCTAGCCTGCTCCACTCGCCGAGAAACGTCTCTGAGAGCATCGACATCCAAGCCGGAGTCAATTTCATCAAGAATGCCAAACTTTGGCCGCAGAACAGCGAGTTGCACCATCTCATTGCGCTTTTTTTCCCCGCCGGAAAAGTCCACATTCAGAGATCTCCCCAACAGAGAGATCGGAAACCGAAGACTTGCAGCTTCCCGCAGGATCTCCTCATGAAGACCGGTCGCGTTTCGGCCACTAGTCTCAAATGCCGCTTCAAGAGCCTCCTCAAGCGAGACACCGGGCACCTCGATCGGATATTGAGAGACCAGGAAAAGGCCCGCCTGAGCCCTCTTCCAGGCTGGCAACGCCAGAAGATCGGTGTCATCCAGGAAGACTGATCCACCTAGGACCTCGTAGCCAGGCTTGCCCATGAGAACATGGGAGAGAGTGGATTTTCCAGAACCGTTTGGTCCCATTATCGCATGAACTTCGCCGCTTCTGACCTCGAGATTGATTCCCCTCAAGATCTCCTTTGATCCGACTCCAGCTCGAAGATCCTCTATCCTCAACACATGTTGCGAACTCAATTTATCACCACCAGGACTCTATCGCCTTCAACTGCGATGTCGTAGACAGGAACCGGCTTGGTAGCCGGCAGGCATGTTGGCTTCCCGGTTTCAAGCGAAAATGTAGAGCCGTGCTTCCAGCACTCAAGCTCCTTCTCCTCCACGAGAACCTCGCCCTCTGAAAGCGAGTAATTCGCATGGCTGCAGCGATCACCAATTGCGTAGAAGTCGTCATCGATCCGAACAACCGCAATGGCATGTCCTTCAACCTCGAACTTCTGGACGGTCCCGCTCTCAATATCTTCCTTGCCGCAAAGATCAATCCTCACACTCACTGCTGCAATTCCCTCCACTTCCGTGCTGCCAAAGTCCTTAGAGCCTCTTTGACCCCAGCAATAGCCGACCTTTCGGCAATCTCAGAAAAGAACCCCCCGACTATCAACCTTTGAACCAGTTCCGGCTTTATCCCACGACTTTCAAGATAGTATTGTTGGTCTTCGTCGATAGGCCCCACAGAAGAGGCGTGACTGCACCTGACGTCATTTTCTTCAATGTCAAGGTTCGGAACGGAATCCGCCCGTGCGCCTTCCGAGAGAACCAGATTCTTGTTGGTCTGAAACGCATCAGTAGACGTGGCACCTTTGTCGACCTTGATGAGACCTGAATAAACCAGGTGCGACTTGTTTGCCGCCGCGCCCTTAAAGTAAAGCTCGCTCCGTCCGTTCTTCGCGCTGTGCTCCTGAAGCGTCCTGAAATCCAGCACCTGCTGTCCACTTCCAAAATAGGCGGCATTCAGCCGTGACTCCGCTCCTGCTCCAGCGATCGTTGAGGTCGTGAACAGGCGGGCGTAATCACCGCCAGCAACAATAGACATGGATTTGAGCCTGGCGTTGTCCATCAGTCTCGAAGCCTGGTGCCCGATCATTTTGCACTTGGAACCGATGTCTTGGACGAGCAGATAGTCCAAGCTTGAACCCTGCGCCTGAAAGATCTTCGTCACCGGAATGGCCAACAACTCTGAGTCTTCGGGTGAGACCAGTACCTCGATCACTTGAGCGCTGGCACCCTCCTCCAGCTTCAGACAGAGATTTGGAAAGATAGCGGCGGGATTGCCCGAATCCAGATACCGCACGACAACCACAGGCCTTCTCTGGTCATAGACCGCTCCAATCGACATTGACAGCGGACTTCCCAAGAGCGCGTTCAAGTAGGAAAACAGATCCGCACCTGAAAAGTCATGCGATATGTCCTCGGGATCCGATCCGCCCAGTTTGATCCCATCAGGCGGGTCGAAGTTCGGATCGACGACGCCGTTGCGGGTAACTATCACCAAGGCGTTGTCGTTGGCCTCCAAAACGGAAGCCGTTAAAGCCGAGGTGCAGTCCCTGACTACCTCTGAGGAGGAAATCAGATACTTCGAGATGTCGAGCTCGTCGATCTCCGAGTATCGCCACTCCTCAATGGAAGAGGTGGGCATCTCCGATGAGTCGACGCGCTCTCTTAGATCGATAAATCGCTGGGACCGGCCGCTCTTGACAACGGCACTATCGAGGCCCTCAGTCCATGCGCTCGAGAGTTGAATCTTTCACTCCTTACGTGTGGCGAATCGTCAAACGAATTGCAGGTTTTTTCTCTCTAAAGAATTCTACAACGAGAACCGTAATTTCTAACAACCAGATGTTATTAAATACCTTCAACAGCCAATTACTGAATTATGGCAAAAAAATTAGATGAAAACCAAGACTGATTAGCGCTATAGTCAGAATGTGCAATCTACTTCAAGCCATGTTTTCTCTACCGAAGTCAAGGCCCACATAGGCTATCTTTGGTTGGACCGGCCCGACAGGTCAAACGCCATGGGATCTAAGTTCTTTTCCGAGCTTCCTCAGACAGTCTCTGAACTCGACGCGAATCCGGATGTCAGAGTAATCATTGTCGCCTCTACGTCCAAGCACTTTTCAACCGGACTGGATTTGATGGAGTTGGAAGACATCCTTTCTGGAGGCGACACCGGCGACGAGACACGAACTCTTGAGACCATCGTAGAGCTACAACGATCCACCAGTTCGCTGTCGAGCTGTGACAAGCCCGTGATTGCAGCGATAAATGGCCATTGCATTGGCGGAGCACTCGACTTCGTCTCCTACGCCGACATCCGTCTCTGTTCAGCAGATGCAATCTTCTCGCTACGAGAGACCAAGTTGGCCATGATAGCTGACCTCGGCTCTCTTCAGCGACTTCCTGCTATCATCGGTCGCGGACAGCTGGCTGAACTTGCTTTCACCGGCCGAGACGTATCCGCCATAACAGCACACGAAATGGGATTGGTCAACTACGTATGTCGCGACAAGGTCGAGCTTATGAGCAAAGCCTTTTCACTTGCAAGCGAAATTGCAGCCAACTCTCCAACGGCAACCCAGGGAGTCAAGAAGACAATGAGAAGCTTCTACGACGAACAGATCGAGCGGCAGCTCGAACTCGTTGCGAGACTGAGTCTTCCTCAGCTTGGTTCTCATGATCTGAGAGAGGCCGTCACCGCATTCGTGGAGAAGCGTCCCCCTAAGTTCACAGGCACTTAGTAGGACCTCTTTCTTTTGAAGAAGGAGGTCCTTTTGGACTTCTTCTCCTCCTTCAAGACGTCGTCGAGCACCGTGGGCAGGATCGAATCGACCACAGACTCGGCGTCTCGCAGCATCTCCGATATCTCCCGTGGATCACCCTGCGGCTCGTCCTCTATCTTTGGAGGAATAAGCGAACCGTGCACCCAAGCCACGTCTGCAAGCCTGCGTTCGTAACTGGCACAGTCAGCCGGACATCTCCAGGGAGCCTCTGGGGCAAGATCGAGCTCACAAAAACGCGCAACCTCTCCCGAGGCATAGGTCCTGCTCTGAAAGTGCTTGCATTCTTCGCGCATCGCCATTAAATCCAAACTATTCGGTCCCCAATACTTCTAGCTCATTCATACTCCCATGGCATTGGAATATTTCTCACTGCAGCCCGCTTTAAAACTTTGAAAGGTTTTAAACGATACTCAGAGCTTCCCCAGAATTCTCAAAGCTTTGCAGTACAGAATGTAACCAGTTCATCAACTAGCAAGTACGTATCTATGACGGGTGATAACAGTGGAAATCAACGAGAACGAGCCAAACAAGACTCCTGAGACTCCGATGACTGGCGGACAAGAAACCAACGACGCTTCGAGCCAAGCCTTTGACAATTCTGACAATACTAATGAAATCGGTGAGACGACTTCCACAGAGGAAGCTGGCAATGTTGCCGAGCCAGAGATTGGATCAGACTCAGGCAGCACCGTACTCGGCGAAGACAACTCTTTAGACGAAACCCAAGAAATTCAACAGGCTAGCAACCAAAACACGGAATCTGAACCTTCTATCCCCAAGCCATTCCCGGAACCTGATTACCCCCTCTCAGGTCCCGGGAATGGCGCCCCCATCCTCACCAAGAAGGTTAGAAGGGAACGAAAGCCGCTTTCTCTCATGACAAAGGCGATCATGGCAGCTGCCGTGGTCTCACTCGTTCTCGGTGGCGCCGCGGGCGCCGTCGTAGCCAAGGTAACCTCTTCAACCAACTCCCAACAGCCGACGGTGACAACCGCGCCAACCACAAGTAACAACTCTGTGGCAGCCACGCCAACTGACATCCAGGGCATACTTTCGAAGGTAGAACCTGCGGTGGTCGATATCCAAACCACCGGAACCGTAACCCAGGGCGGTATCTTCGGTGGAACGCAGCAGTTTCAGGGCGCCGGCACAGGGATGATCATAACCGCTAATGGAGAAGTGCTCACCAACAACCACGTCATTGCCGATGCCTCCACCATCAAGGTGCAGCTGTTCAACCAGTCTAAGCTCTACAATGCTACGGTTATTGGGGCGGACCCATCTCACGACGTGGCGGTCATCAAGATTGAGGGAGTCTCCAAACTGCCCACCGTCACATTTGGCAAATCTGCAAGTTTGCAGGTCGGAGATTCAGTAGTCGCAGTGGGCAACGCACTTGCCCTGCAGGGGTTGCCAACAGTCACCCAAGGTATTGTGTCCGGGCTTCATCGGTCAATCACCACAAGCTCCAACGGCATAACCGGCGGGTCGACGACCCTAACTGACATGATTCAAACTGATGCACCGATAAACCCAGGCAACTCCGGTGGCCCCTTGGTCAATTCCAACGGCCAGGTGATAGGCATGAACACTGCCATCATCACAGGAACAGGTACTGAGCCGGCCCAAAACATAGGCTTCGCCGAGGCTATCGATTCAGTCCTCCCGGTAGTAAAGCAGATTGAGGCTCATCCCAACTCCTCGACCAGCACCATAACAGCTGGCAAGGCGTTCCTAGGGGTAGATATACAAACCATGACTTCGCAAATAGCGGCACAGCTTGGACTTCCCGCAAATCTAAAAGGCGCAATCGTAGTCCAGGTCGTCCCTGGGTCGCCAGCTGGAAACGCGGGCATCACAGCAGGGTCGGTCATCACCAAGGTTGACAGCACGACTGTTACGTCAGCATCGGAGCTGGTGTCAGCGATACAGAAGAAGGCACCTGGCGATCGAGTCACTATATATTGGACGAACACCAACGGAAACGGATCGGCTGTCGTAACATTGGGAAGCGCTCCAACCGCTTGATGTGTAATCTAAGGCTTAGTCCAAATCACAGGGGAACTCAGTAGATGCAGCCGTTGCAGTCCAGCGCAGTGATCGGCCGGGTGTTGGTAGTTGACGACGAGACACCTATAACCGAACTTGTCACAATGGCTCTAAGGTACGAAGGCTACCAGATGGACCAGGCTCACTCAGGTCGCGAAGCCGTCGAGAAAGTGTCGCAGTTCCATCCGGATCTGCTCATACTTGACATCATGATGCCGGATCTGGATGGATACGAAGTTGCTCGCAGGCTTAGGCAAGAGAACCAGCAGGTGCCAATCATATTTCTCACCGCAAAAGACTCGACCGAGGACAAGGTCCGCGGCCTGGGTTTAGGTGGAGATGACTACGTAACCAAGCCGTTCAGCCTGGAAGAACTCTCGGCAAGGGTTGCAGCTGTTCTCAGGCGAACCCGTGGAGACCATGCTACGTCTTCGCGGCTTGTCTTCGAAGACCTCGAACTGGACGAAGAGACAAGAGAGGTATATCGGAACGGCAACATAATCGAACTCACAGCTACTGAGTTCCGCCTGCTGAGATTCCTTATGCTCAATGCTAGAAGAGTCGTATCGAAGGCCCAGATTCTCGATCACGTCTGGGAATACGATTTTGGCGGCGACGCAAATATAGTCGAGACCTATATCTCGTACCTAAGAAAAAAAATTGGCACCTCTGATGACGCCCCGCTAATCAAGACCATAAGGGGCGTCGGCTACTCACTGAGGAGCCAAACAAATCCGAAGTAGGATAATGCCGTGCAATGGAAAAAACTGTCACTAAAGGCGAGGCTTGTCATCGCAGTGACGTCATTGCTGTTCATCGGTATTGCGATCGCCAACATTGCTACCTATTCGGCCCTTAAATCGTTCCTAGT
>JAJYVK010000060.1 GCA_021792075.1 Actinomycetes bacterium
TCTACTGGTGCACCGCTGACATCGGCTGGGTGACGGGCCACAGCTACATCGTTTATGGTCCGCTTGCCAACGGAACCACATCCGTACTCTACGAGGGCGTTCCTAACTACCCAGACAAGGATCGCTATTGGGAGATCATCGAGAAGTACAAGGTGACCCAACTCTACACGGCGCCGACTTCGATAAGGACCTTTATGAAATGGGGCACGGAGTATCCGGAGCGCCATGACCTGTCGTCGCTTAGATTGATCGGAACGGTCGGAGAGCCGATCAACCCCGAGGCATGGATCTGGTACAACAGCTACATTGGTGGTGGAAGGACCCCAATAGTTGACACATGGTGGCAGACTGAAACAGGCCACATCATGATCTCACCGCTACCTGGAGTGACAACCACCAAACCAGGTTCGGCGACCGTGCCTCTTCCGGGAATAGGTGCGGACATCGTAGACGAGGAGGGAAACCATGTTCCCCTCGGCGGAGGCGGTTACCTAGTTCTAACCCACCCATGGCCAGGCATGCTGCGAACCATCTTCAAAGACCCGCAGCGCTTCGTGGACACCTATTGGGGAAGGTTCTCCAAGCCGGAGGAAAAACGCTGGATCTACTTCGCTGGGGACGGCGCAAAACGAGACACCGACGGCTACTACTGGCTTCTGGGCAGGGTCGACGACGTGATGAACGTATCAGGGCACAGGATATCAACGCTTGAGGTTGAATCCGCGTTGGTCGACCACCAAGACGTGGCCGAAGCAGCCGTTGTAGGGCGCAACGATCCGATAACCGGGCAGGCAATAGCCGCCTTCGTCACATTGAAGGGCCATGTCCAGGGCAACGAGCGGTTAATCGGCGAGCTTCGCGATCACGTGGCTGCCAAGATCGGCAAAATAGCAAGACCCGCATCCATCGTCTTCACGGATGAACTGCCTAAGACACGTTCTGGAAAGATTATGCGCAGACTACTAAGAGACATCTCCGAGCAAAGGCAGCTGGGTGATGTAACGACGCTGGCAAATGCTGACGTCGTAAAAGATATTGCAGAAAGAGCTGCGGCTGCGACGACCTCTCAGGAGGATTGACATAGCAACTTTTCGTCTCAAGCGTCTGAAAGACAAATATGAGGCCATCTAAAGATCTAACCCGAATGCGCATCGGCGCACATAATCTGGGTACTTTTCCTTGGTGCCCAGCAGATTGCAATACACTCCCAAGACAGTCTTGGTCGAGACAAAATGAAAGGAATCAGTATGGCGGATAACACCCCGGCCATTGCAGATCCAGCATCATTGGGGCTAGCTGGCTTTGGAATGACCACGTTCGTTCTCAGCGTATTCAATGCTGGGATACTGCATCTAACGCTTGAAGGCGTAGTGCTGCCACTTACCATTTTCTACGGAGGAATTGCACAGCTCCTCGCCGGAATGTGGGAATTCAAGCGAGGCAACGTATTCGGTACAGTTGCATTCACCTCATATGGCGCCTTCTGGCTTTCGTTCTGGTGGTATGTCCACTCAGTAGCAGGCGGTCTTCCGGCAGCTGAAGCCTACAAGGCAACGGGTCTCTTCCTTTTGGCATGGACCATCTTTACAGCCATAATGACCATCGCAGCATTCGGCCTCAACGGGGTTATAAGGACCCTGTTCGTGGTCCTTCTCATTACGTTTATCCTTCTTGTAATCGGGGTCTATGCAACCGGCACAGGCACCTCACTTGACATCTGGACCAAGATCGGCGGTTGGGCAGGAATCGTGACCGCATTGATCGCATGGTACGGAGTCGCTGGCGGGGTGGTCAATTCGGTGTACGGCAGAGAGGCGATACCGATGTTCGCAAAGAAGAGCTAGCCCTAGAATGCTTTCGACAAGCGGCCCTCAAAAAGATGGGCCGCTTGTCATCTGGCCCTTTATTCGCGATTTAGAAGGGCAGCCGCTGCAACTTCAAAAGGCGTTCCAGCCACGTGCACACCGATCTTCTCCTTGGAATCCGCGCTCGCGTCCGACTCTAGGTAGTAGCCGATGGCCTCGAGAAGGCCGTAGTTCACACCGGCTTCATCAAGAGTCATGGCCTGAGTGAGCAATGAATGCGCCTGACGGATATTACCGTTCGAGACGGCCTCCAAGAGTCTGAAGATAACAGTCACTGCCTCCCGCTGGGCCATGCCCCTTGAAACCACTCGAAAACCTCCGATGATCAACCGCCTCTAAGGTGTTACCGCAGACTGCTGAGACGCACGCACATTTTTAGCCTCAACCGGATCGAGGCTTTGGTATTTTTCCAGTTCATCTGTGCCGACCAAAGACGGATCAAGCCTTAGGGCCACCTGATTTGCCAGCAGGCGCCCTTTCAGGGTAAGCGTAGTGGTGCCGCCTGAATCAAAGCACAAGGGCTCAATCTCTTCGAATCCTCTGATCGCCTGAGTAGGCACACCGACACACGTCCTGAGAAGCAGTTCCAACGCTTCAAGCCTCTTCTCCTGCGGCATCAGCTCCTCCGAACCTGCAATTGGATCGCCACCGCCGACTATGGCCGAAAGATAGCGGCTGATATTGAAGATGTTCCAGCTCCGTCTGGAGTCGAGGTGCGAGTGAGCCGAGCACCCGGCTCCTATGTACTCCCCCTGCATCCAGTAGTTCCAATTGTGCCTCGAATGATGGCCAGGCATTGACCAGTTGGAGATCTCGTACCACTCCATCCCTGCCCGAGCCAGCATTGCATCGATGACCTGATAAGCATCAGCTTGGTAGTCCTCGTTCGGATGGCGGCTGCCATCTCTTGCTAGAGGAGTGCTCTTTTCGACCGTCAAAGCATATGCAGAAACATGAGACGGCGCAGGCGACAGCGCCAACACCTTCATTATGCTCTCCTCTAAAGTCGATATGGTCTCAGCGGCTGCGCCATAGATCAAATCCACCGAGTAGTCCTCGATGCCAGCCTCGCCTATTGAATCGACGGCCCTAAGGATCGCAGTTGGCTCGTGGTCTCTCCCCAGCGACCTCAAGACCTCCTTCGAAAAACTCTGCAAGCCAAGCGAGATCCGGTTCACCCCAGAATCTCTGTAAATCATCAAACCTTCTGAGGTGGTCGACTCCGGATTGCACTCTATAGTAACCTCCGCTCCCGAGCTGAGGCTGATTTCGCTGATGACCCTCGCGATTTGGCGGGGAGGAATGACAGACGGAGTGCCGCCGCCTATGTAAAGGCTGTCGACGCGGGATAGTTCTCCCCTGGAACGCCTCCATCTCAGTTCTCCAAGCAAGGCCTCAATATAGTCGTCCATCTGTGCCTCGGCGCCGGCCCAGGTGGCAAAGGCACAGTAGTCGCATCTTGAGACACAGAAGGGAATATGAACGTAAAGGCCCCGGAAAGAAGTCACTTTTTCCAAACTAGATCATCAAGAGTCGCATAGGCATCATCGACTCGTCGTTGATCAGTGCAAGATTCTAAGGCCCAAATCCTCAAGCCTTTTCGCCATCTCCTCGGCAGTCAGCTCGAACAAGCAGGCCAACACCTTGAGATCCTCATGGCGAATGGTGATCATCCGTCCGTTGAAGTCCTGTCTTTGCACCTGGATCATGGAAAGGTATCTTCTCAAAAGGTCCTTCTCCGGGCCTTCCATCAAATTGAGCTTGATCAGATCTATCGTCACCTTGATGCTCGGCTCGATAATTGGCGGCCTGCGCTCCTCGCTAGGCGTAACGGAAAACGACTCGACAACCTCCTCCAGGCCGGTTCCCGACACAGAGAAATTGACAAGGGGCGCTATTGGGGCCTTCGGCGCAACTTGCTTGGGAAGCAACTGGTCTACCGGCACGTCATAGAGTTCAGCAAGACGCTGCAGCCTCGGTACTGAGATCGATCGCTCTCCCCTCTCATAGGCACCCAGAACACTCGCTTTGAACTCCTGATTCGATGCCTCCTCCACTGCATGGAGTGAAAGGTGCTTCTGCTTACGAACCGAACGGAGCCGAAGCCCCACTTTTCTCGCATAACCGTCAAATACTTCTTCGTCCTCGTTCACAGCCATTAGTTTTAGTCGAGTACCACCCCTTGTCCCGCATTGGCCAGGCATGACCACTATTAGTGACTACTCGAAATAATTCCCATCTAACCTAAAAGTCCTGCTCGCTGCAGTGACAGCACACCTGACACAACGACGGCAGCTGTCTCAGAACGAAGAATATTCCTACCAAGATCAATTTTCTGCGAGAATAGCTCCAGTTCAGAACGGGTAAATCCCCCTTCAGGTCCAACTGCAACCGTAGTGCCCAGTTCCAACATAGAATCACCACCGAGAGTGCACACGCCACTCGTAGGGTAGATCGCAGCGAAACTCTCCAGGCTCATGAGCGGTTCAAGTATCGGAAGAAATGCCGCACGACTTTGCATCCCCGCCTCCTTCACCACCTTCTGAAGCCTGGCGAGTTCCCGGCCGCCCTCTTCCAGGCCCGCCTGCCTTGTCGAAGAGAACTGGGAATGAAGCAGACATACCCTATCGACCCCAAGCTCCGTCATCTTTTGTAGCGCCCAACTGGCCCGATCGAGAGAGGGCAGACAGAAGCCAATGACTATGGGTGGCTCCTCTCTCGCCTCTGAAAAGACCTCGCTGGTGAATTCGAGGTCTAAGAGCTTTCTTCCACGGCCCTTATCTCCAAGGCGCAGAACAGCCGTCCTCCAGCCTCCACGGCCGTCACCCAAAGTGATCGGGTCACCGGATCTCAACCGCCGCACTGTGCCGAGGTGGTGCTGGTCCTCCTCGGCCAGCTCAACCGTGGTAATGTCATCGACAATGACATGAGCGACTCCGGATAACGCCAGTATCTGCCTCCCTGATCCGGAAAGCATACTGTTACTTGAATGCCGACTTGATCTTGGAGAAGATACCGTGATCCTTGTCGGCTACCTCTTCCCCCCTGATCTCGGCGATTCTTCTGAAGAGCTCGTCTTGTTCGGCATCGAGGTGGGCTGGAATTTCGACCTGAATGGTCACGATCAGATCACCCCTTCGTCCGCTTCCGCGAACATCTGGCACTCCTCGGCCTCTCAATCTAAACTGAGTTCCGGACTGGGTGGCTTGCGGGATCACCAGGTCCTCGATGCCATCGAGTGTCTCAAACTCCAGCGCAGCGCCAAGAACCGCCTGGGTAAGAGGTATGGTCAGCTCGCATCTTAGGTCGTTGCCATCGCGCCTGAAACGGGGATGCGGCCTGACCCGGATCTGGACATAAAGGTCTCCCGGCAGACCGCCTCGCGGTCCCGCAGGCCCCCGACCGCCAAGTCGCAGTGTCGAGCCGCTATCGACCCCTGCGGGGATCTCGACTGAATAGGTCCTCTCCTCGGTGCGCCGACCCTCTCCGCGGCAATCCTGGCAAGGAGTTGTGATGACAGTCCCCTCACCCCGGCAGCGGTCGCAGGTAGCCGTGGTCACCATTCGGCCAAGGATGGACTGGGCCACACGTCTTACCTGGCCGGTCCCATCACATACTGGGCAGCTGCTGGCGGTGGTTCCTGGCTTTGCTCCCGAGCCTGAGCAGGTGGCGCATGTCACCGGAAGCCGAAGCGTCACGTCCTTCTGAGTTCCAAAGACGGCCTCGGTGAATGTTAGATCAACAGTGACTTCGCTGTCCGCACCCCTCTGAGGGCCTCGGCGCGGCTGCTCGAACCCCCCACCAAAGGCCGATCCGAAAAAGGCTCCAAAGATGTCATTGATACCGGCGCCAAACGGGCCCGCATCACCGGCTCCCCCACGAAGCCCTTCTTCACCATAGGTATCGTAGATGCGGCGCTTCTCCGGATCTCTCAGAGTCTCATAAGCGGTCGTTATCTCTTTGAATCTGTTCTCGAGCTCTTTGTCTCCCCCATTTGCATCTGGATGCAGCTCTCTGGCAAGGCGACGATAGGCCTTCTTGATCTCCTCATCGGATGCGTTCCTGGAAACACCTAAAAGGCTGTAATAATCGTTTGCCACCTAATCCCTATCCCTCACTGAGTCTCTTTCCCAATCCTGCGCTAACCAAATTCACTGCAGCTAAAACCTTCGGATAATTCATTCGAGTAGGACCGACCAAGCCAATAGATCCGACCCTCTCACCCTCTACCACGTATGGAGCCACAACAACGGAACACTCCGCCAACGGCTCAATTCCCAACTCCGAGCCGATTGCAACATTTTGGCCCTTAGACAAAACATCTCTGATCAGCGAAACCACCAAAAAGTGCTGTTCCAGCGTCGCCAGGACCCTTCTCACCGTGTCAACCGCATCAAAAGCGCTTGCGACCTTCGAGGCACCCTCGATATAAACGCTCTCCGTCTCGCTCTGAAGTTCTTTTAGAGCTGCAATGGAAAGTACGCAGAGCTGGTCCAGTTCCGGATTCCCAGAGACCTCGGCCTCCACAAGTGAACCCAGAGGGACCCCTCTTAGCTTCTTGGTCAACAAGGCAGACGCCATCTCCAGATGAGACTCGCTAACCTCATCACTGAGCTCCAGCACCTTCTTCTCGACCGCACCTTTGGAGTCGACCATCAGCAACAAGACCCTCTTTGGATCAAGTGAGATCAATTGAATCGACCTGATGAGGCTGGTCTCAGGGCTCGGACCCGTCACTACAGCGGCATAGTTGGTCAAATTCGTCAAGAGCCGCGACGTGTCGCTGAACATCTCTGCCAACGCACCATGAGCCTTAGTGAAGAACTCCTCGACACTTTTGAACTGCAGAACGTCCGAATCGCCAATGTCGTTTACAAAGGTGTCCACATAGTACCGATAACCCTTGTCCGTCGGAATTCGACCTGCACTTGTGTGCGGCTGTATCAGATATCCTTCATGCTCTAAGAGGTTCATCTCGTTTCTGATCGTCGCAGAAGATACCTGGATGCCTGCTACGCGAGCAAGGTGAGACGAGCCAACTGGTTCGGCACAATTTACATATTCATCAACAACCGCTCGGAGGATAGCGGCTTTTCTTGAGTCCATTGAATCAGACACCATTCCGCCCTTTGTCAGAACATCCTTAGCACTCTATTCTATCGAGTGCCAACGGTTCTAAAAATCACTTAGGAGATTCGAATTGCCTAAGGGCGTCAATTTCTTTATTAGAGACCTGTTTAATTGATTCTAGCGTCCAAAATCCAGCTGAACCGGCAGGTTCAATGGCCGGCTAGACCAACTGCGGTCCGGCCATCACTTTCAGAGCTAGGGTCCCATCGGCCTGCCAGGTCACCGACATAGGATCAGCAAGATGACCCACAAAGTTGCCTTCCGCATCGTCATTGGCGAACGCCAAAAAAAGCCACTGGGACTCACGATTTTGAATCATACGACCTGCGTAAAGCTTATCGTCCGTGATCAGCTTGGCATTCAAGATATCAAACGGACCTAGGATCGACTCGCTCGGAACAGCCCATACACCACCCGATCCCCCTGCAGTCTCACCGGCAGATCTCCGAGCAATCGAAAATTCGCGCGCCAAACACGAGAACAGCAGGACCGGCCGTCCATCAATCACGGAGATCTGAGTCACCTCGAGGTCCCCGAATCCGGCACCAGGCTCTGACAAAGGCGGCAAGATCTCCCAGTTCAGAAGATCCAATGAATATGCGTGCCCTACCACACCACGATCATCGTCGGCTCCAGTCTTGGCCCTCGCCGTCACGAACATGTGCCAACCGGTGCCATCCGGATCCGGAAAGACCCATGGATCCCGCCACGTCTCATTGGGCCAAGTAGACTCGCCCAGCTTTTCATAGAGGCGTGCGTCGGCAGCCAGAGGCGGAAAGTCGCTCCTCTTTTCCCATCTGTAAAGGTCGTCCGAGGTCGCCAGACCGATCCTTTGAACCAGCCCGCCCTCCCGGTAGGAAATGCCCGTGTAGAACATGTACCAAAGCCCGTCGGGACCTTTAACGACAGAGCCAGTCCAGGTTGCCAGGTCATCGAAGGCCTCCTCTTCCGAAGGGGCCATCGCGTCCTCACAAACCTTCCAGTTGAAAAGGTCCGTTGAAACTGCATGGCCGATGGTTGTCCTGGTATGTCGCCCGTCGGGATTCCTGACTAGGTCTTTGCGTCCATCGGGAGAATGGTAAACCTTTGAGGCCTTGAGAAAGTAGATGTGGTATTCGTCGCCGGTATCAGCAATCCAAAAATCCCAAGTCCAGGTTTCAGCTAGTTGCAGCACG
>JAJYVK010000061.1:0-6646 GCA_021792075.1 Actinomycetes bacterium
CAAGGAGGCAATCCTATACAGTGTTTCCGACGCAGCGTTAATGCGCAACATTGGACAGTACCGTGCTCAGGGCAGGGATAAGGACGGGAACGTAATACAGCTCGAGCTTTAGGGATCGGTGCAGCTCAAACACGGTTGGGGCTGCACGTTCGCGACACAATGCCCCAGCTTTCATCGCGACAACATGCAATCCAGAAATTCACTAACTAGAGGGAGAGATCAATGCGATTCGCATCGTTCAACGTCGGTGGCCGCGACTCATTTGGGATAATCTCGGAAGACGAGGGTGTCATAGACCTTGGGAAAAGACTAGGACAAGGCTCTTTGCTCGAACTCCTGCGTTCAGATTCAGTGGAGGCAGCAAGGAGATTCCGCCAGGAGATGCCTGATTACTCGCTCAGTGACGTAAGGCTCCGCATGCCAGTTCAAGGCGGGGAAAAGATCATCTGCGTTGGAATCAACTATCCGGAGCGGGAAGAGGAGTACAAAGGTGACCTCAACCGAGGGGCGTACCCGAATCTTTTTGTCAGGTTTCCCTCCTCATTTGCAGCACCGGGAGAGGCCATAATAAGACCAAAGGTCTCGGATCAGCTCGACTATGAAGGCGAAGTTGTCCTCGTTATGGGCACCCCAGGTCGTCACATTCCAAGAGACAAGGCTAACGAGCATATTGCCGCCATCACAGCAGGTAACGAAGGGACCGTTCGGGACTGGGTGAAACACGGAACCAAGAACATCACACAAGGAAAGAACTTCGAACGGTCAGGAAGCTTGGGGCCTTGGATCTCCACCAGAGACGAGGCGGACCCGTCGCAAGATATAACCGTCACGACAAGGGTCAACGGGGAAACGCGCCAGAACGACTCCACCAAGAACATGTTCTGGCCCTTCGAAGAACTGATCAGTTATATAAGCACATTTACGACTCTTTTGCCAGGAGATCTCATATTCACAGGAACTCCAGTCGGGGCAGGAGCGCACATGAGTCCGCCGAGGTACCTTGTCCCAGGTGACCTCGTCGAAGTTGAGGTACAGGGAGTTGGGACGCTCCAAAACCGGGTCCGGGACGAAAAGTAGCAAGTGGGGCTCATATTTTCATAGCAGCACTGATTTTCTTTTTACAGGGAATCGCCAGATGGATAATCTAAGAAGCAACATCGACCTACAGGGGGAAACAAATGTCGAAACTCAAGCTCTCCTTTGCCTCAGCACTTTACGACAGGATGCAGGCACTTTACACTGGAGAGGTTCAGCCGGATGGCATCGAACTCAACTTCATGCACTTCGACGAGCCCAGGGTAATCTTTGACCGAATGTCAGGCGGACTTGAATTCGACGTCGCGGAATACTCGAGTTCAGAGTTCGTCCAGCGCTTCGCACGCAAGGAGTGCCCATTCGTGGCAATCCCCATCTTTCCTTCAAGGGCATTCCGAACGGGCTTCATCTCGATCAGAACGGATCGCGGAATCAACTCTCCAAAAGATCTTGAGGGTCGCAGAATTGGTGTTCCACTTTATACCATAACCGCAGCCATATTTATCCGTGGATACCTTCAGCATGAATGTGGCGTGGACATCAAAAGCATCAAATGGGTGGAAGGCGCTGTAAATACGGTAGGAAGCCATGGGAATCCGACAATTCTCCCGCTTCTCAAACCCGCTGATATTGAGGTCAACCGCTCCGGAAAGTCGCTCAGCGAATTAATCGACGAAGGATCGATAGACGGAACCATCGGGACCAGTCTCCCGGAATCAATTAGGACGAACCCGAATGTTGACCGGCTCTTCCCTGATTATGTGGAACTCGAGAAAGAGTACTACAAACGCACCGGCGTCTATCCAATCATGCATCTCATCGCGATCAAAAAGGATATATACGAACGCTACCCGTTCGTTGCCACCAGTCTTTACAACGCTTTCGTGGAATCAAAGAATATTGCGCTGAAGAAGATGTACAACCTAAGGGCACTCAAGTACATGACGCCTTGGCTGATGCGAGATATCGACGAAATTTTCGACACCTTCGACGGCGATCCCTGGCCGTACGGCTTAGAAAAGAACAGGCCGACGCTTGAGGCATTAGTGACATACCTCGTTGACCAGGATCTCATAGCCGAACCAGTTCCAGTTGACGATCTATTCATCCCCACCTACGGCCAAGGGGCAATCTAATACGAAAACGTTTCGAGCCAATAGAGTCCCTGGAACCGAGCCGCCCGGGATTCTGTTGGCTCATTCCAGCTGCTGCGAACCGAGAAAGTCTAGAATCAGGTCGCCTAAAGCTTCGGGGGCAGTAACGGGCAGGAAATGCCCACCTTCAATAAGTTCGAACCGAGATCCTGGAATCCGTTTAGCCACCTCCTCGCTTCCTTGATAAGGCCTAACTTGGTCCTGCCGACCGGCTACCACCATCACAGGGCAGTGAATTGTTGGAAGAAGGTAGCGCAAGTCAGTCCTTGCAAGAACGCGATTCGACTCTGCAAATCCCCACGGATCATTGGCAAGATAGCGACCCCTCACCTCTGGAAAAACCTTTTCGTCCCGCAGCTCCGGCTGATATGACTTGTCAAGCGTGGTCTCCAAAGCGGCTCTGATCCCGTGCTTCTCGGCGAAATCAGCCCTTTCAAGCAGTGCTGACGCCCTTGACGGGTCGACGCCGAGGGCCGGATTACACAGGGTTATCGAGCCGACGCGATCCTGAAATCTCTCGTAAAATCGAAGAGCCTGAAGACCGGCAGCGGCGACGGTCACCATGTGGCAGACCCTGTCTAAGCCGACCGTCCTCTCTATCAGTTGATTGATGTCTTCGACGAGGTCATCAACACCGAAAGAGCTTCGCACCTTTTCAGAAAGTCCGGAACCTCTCTGATCAAATGACAGAACCCTATAGCGAGATAGAAGCGATGGAACGACTGCGTTGAAGCTCTCGAGCGTTCCACCAATTTCGTGAAACAAGACAATAAGTGGACCGTTGGCGTTACCATCTATGCGGAAATGAATGCTCACTGCATTCACGTCGAGCCAACTCATCAAACCCCCCCCTCACAATTTAAACAACTCCAGGTCCAAGCGGTTTCTAACCACCAAGAGACGCGAAGAACTTCACAAAAGATGCCGTACCACAACGATAGCGCTGCGACGCTGAGACCACGCTAGCCAGCTTCAATCTGTTCAGCCAGCGAAGGCTGCGACCGATTCATTCTCCAGACCTATCGTCCATTAGCACTTGAATCTTGTCCAGCTTCGCCTGCAAATCATCCTGAAACTCCTGAAGGCGGTTTTGCTTCTCGGCGACCTTGGCACGGAGATCCTCCAGAATGCTCACAGCAGCTTCCAAAAGCTCCTTCTTTGGCCTCGATGCTCTCCTATAGGCCGATCGAATGCTCTCAAGATTGTCCTCTGCTTTCAGAACGTCTTTGATCTCCTCCAGGTTGAAGCCCATCAAAGACTGAAGAGTTCGAATCCGGCTAACACGACCGATCGCCTTTTCGTCGTAGAGTCGCGCACCACCTCGCGAGTACGCGCTAGGTGCAACAAGCCCGTACTCTTCGTAGTAGCGCAGGGTACGCTCAGATATCCCGATCTGCTCCGCAACAGCGCCGATTCGAACAAGCTGCGGCTCGGCATTGGACGTACTCATCTCGGCAACCAACTCTCGTCCCTTTCATCAAGCTCAGCCAACCCCAAGCTCAACCTTCACACATTCCAGGGCTAAAACCCTGAACAAATGGGGAGTGATTACTCAGCCTTTCTCAAAAGCTGCGGCTCCTCAGCAAGCTCATGCTCAGAAAGCGCCTTCTCCGCTGGCTCCTGCTCTACCCCATCGCCGTGATGATACTTCCCACCCCGAAGAGCGGAGGCGATAGCTGCTACCACTGTAGCAATGAATGCAAAGTAGAACGCTGCATCAAGCCCTTTACGAAAAGACGAAGCGATCAACTGTGGAAAGAACTCACGGCCTGTGAGGTATCCTGCCTTGGCGGCTGGAAGATGTGCGAGCGTCGGCCCCAAAAGGGACTTCATCGGATTGTATCCCAGCAACGCTGAAAACAAGGTTGCAGTTGGCGGAAGATGCGAGACGGCGTTCGCTGAGGCAGCGGGAACTCCCTGACTTGTCAGTCCCGCGTACAAGGCACTCGGCAAACTAGCCGAGAGTCCCGTGATAATCAGAGTGAAGAACACACCAATCGATAACACCATGGCGGAGTTCTGAAATGTGGAGACCATGCCAGCACCTGACCCCCTTTGGTCCGGCGGAAGGCTGTTCATGATTCCAGCTCGATTGGGCGAAGCGAACATGCCCATTGCGACTCCATTGAGCAAAAGCAGCAGCGCAAACCAGATATATGAAAAGTTGATCGGAAGGAATGTAAAGAGTATGAAGCTTATCGCCGCCGCAGCCATCCCTCCTGTCGCAAAAGGTCTCGCCCCATATCGGTCCGAGAGAATTCCCGACAAAGGACCCGCGATCAGAAAGCCCACAGTCAAGGGCACCATGTAAAGGCCGGCCCACAGAGGTGTGCTCTCAAAGGAGTAGCCATGAAGAGGTAGCCAGATTCCCTGAAGCCAGATAATAAGGATGAACATCAGTCCGCCACGCCCCAGGGAGGCAAGAAGACTAGCCACGTTTCCCGCGGCGAACGCCCTTATCCTGAATAGCGAAAGCCGGAACATTGGCTGCTCCACCTTTGTTTCGATCACGGCAAAAACTATGAGGATTGCAATGCCAAAGGATAGCAACGCAACAACCGAGGGGTTGGACCAGCCCATATTGCTGTGGCCGTAAGGCATTATACCGTAAGTGATTCCCACGAGTACTGCTATCAATCCGACCGCAAAGGTGAGATTACCCCACCAGTCGATCCGCGAAGGGGTACGCATCCCGTGCTCCTCAAGCTTTAGGTAGGACCAGATTGTTCCTGCCACGCCAAATGGCACGGAAACCACGAAGACTAGGTGCCAGTCGACAGGACCCAGCAATCCACCGAGCACGAGTCCTATAAAAGAACCTGCAATTGCTGCAACATTATTGATTCCAAGGGCTAGACCCCGTTCATTCTTCGGAAATGCATCGGTCAAAATTGCTGAGGAGTTTGCAAACAGGAAGGCCCCACCAATCCCCTGCAGTATCCTCATGCTGATGAGCCAGAGGGCTCCCGATGTACCCTTCATCCAGGTCACCGAGAGAAGGATCGAAAAGAAAGAGAAGATTACGAAGCCTAAGTTGAAGACCTTGACCCGTCCAAATATGTCACCAATTCTCCCGAAACTCACAACCAGTACGGCCGTAACGACCATGAAACCCATGATCAGCCAGAGCAAGTAACCGGCGTTGCTCGGGACAAGCGGATTCATCTTCAGCCCACGAAAGATATCGGGTAATGCAATCAACATTATCGAAGTGTTTATAGTCGCCAACAGCACGGCAAGCGTAGTGTTCGAAAGTGCAATCCATTTGTAGTCGAGCTGGTGCCTTTTCGTTTTCACCGCACCTGCAGCCTGCTGGGTCATGACCTCGCTCGCCATCTACAAGCCTCCTGGAACGAATATGTATGCAAATTCATTTCGGCTTAGTTAAGTTTACGTGAACGTAAAGGTTAACCACCAATCGAAACGAATAATTCCTGATTATCAATGCACGCCGCCGCACAGTCAGACTCGCTCAAAGGCCTCTCCTCGAGGCCGCTTTGGTCCCGGCTAGGAACTCAATGCTCCGAGAGGTCAGCTCTGAACTCTAATTATTTAGCTGGATCATCTCGTAAGGCAAGCCTTGACATACCGTTCGAACACGTCGAAAGACAACAAACTCCTGCATACAACCTAACACCGGGCTCTCTTTCGCGGACATAAACGGACGCGTGCTCGTAAAAGTCGCGATCAAGCCGCAACGACAGTTGTGAACCTCCCCTGTCTTACGGACGAGGCTTCTGACCCATCCGCAAGACAGGAGTTATTGGCAAATGCTTCTATCACCCCACCACGACCGTCGGGCCTGGCTCTTGGAAGCCGCTAAACGATTTGGCTTCGGTTGGGCTTGCTCATTTGAATTGCTCAATGCGAGGATTGGTTCTCGGAGCTACTTGGACTCTGGGCTTGCGGCACTGCACCTTTTAGTGCTCATTGCGCTTATCTTTGCGCCAGCGCTCTACTGCCCAAAGATACGCGATGCGGATCTATGAGTCCCCACCTATTGCTATGCAATTCAAAAATGTAGCCCATTTGGGATATTGATACCTCCTAGCGCATCTCGGTCGCATGTGAAGTCGCATTCGGGGTTCTTGTGTCGGTAGTGCCGCTCACTTGGGCACTTACGTGTTAGACAGGCGGGACAGGTCTTGGTGTAGCCGCGCTCTTGAAAATGCGCTTCTTTCAGTCCTGTATTTTCGAGATGACGCTCTTGGGTTCCCCTTGAACAGCGCGACAGTCTCTGACGCTGATGGCGATTGGCTATACATCGCTGCGGATCTTCTGCTGTATATCTCTCACATCTCCGTAAATGAGTGGCGTTGTCTAAGATGACGTTGTGTGTGCAGCCTTGTGTGAGACCTGGTGACACAGCTCTCGGAGCTTCACTTTCAGTCTTTGCTTTGTCTTGCTCTTGGCCATTACCACCTTGCAGTGTCGTTTTGATCCTGGCTTGGTCCGAT
>JAJYVK010000061.1:6656-8129 GCA_021792075.1 Actinomycetes bacterium
AGAGGCCACAAACTTGTTGCGGTGGCGTTTGATTACACGTCCTTCGTCGTTAACCATCACAGAGATGGGGTACTCCCCAGGCCAGGTTGCCAAAGTTATGGAATTCATGAAACCAATAGCGAAATATCATGGACATCCGAGCCGAAAATGCAAGGGAATTCCGATACCCTCCTGCTAAAATGAGTGAATCCGGAAACCAGGGAGACCGAAAGTGAACTCTGAAGGCGGACTCAAACTCCTGACCTTATCGCAACCCTGTTCCTACTCGTCGCTTACTTCCGCCAATCTCAGACACTGGGCAGATCAGATGCGCCCGTACTGGGATGAGCACGAAATTGGCATGGATGTGCCGGTGCATCGGAAGATCTGGGAATGGGCCTTCATCGCAAATGCGCTTGCCGAAAACGATATGCTCAGACCCGGCCGAACCGGACTTGGGTTCGGAGTTGGGAAGGAACCGCTGGTTCCGCTGTTTGCCTCGCTTGGCTGCCAGGTGGTGGCCAGCGACCAGTCGACCGATGCCGCCATATCGGCAGGGTGGAGCGGATCGAACCAATTCGCCGGGAACCTAAACTCCCTCAATGAACTGGGTCTTTGCGACAAACAGCTGTTTGAGAACCTCGTGACCTTTCAAACCGTAGACATGAGAGAGATCCCAGCTGACCTGAAGGACTTTGACTTCACCTGGTCCTCATGCGCCCTCGAACACCTCGGCACGATCGAAGAAGGAATCGAGTTCATCTTGAAGCAGATGGCATGTCTTCGCCCAGGGGGGATCGCGGTCCACACAACAGAGTTCAACGTCAGCTCCAACCGTAGCACCCTTAAAGCAGGACCAACGGTGCTATTCCGAAAAAAGGACCTGCAGAGGTTGTCAAGGCTTCTAAAAAGAAACGGGGACAGCATGAACCTCGATTTCACCTTTGGTACGACAGAGGCCGACAATCACATTGACCGCCCACCATGGTCAGGAGCCCATCTCCGGCTGGAACACGACGGATACGTCATAACATCATTTGGACTTGTCATCCGAAAAGGGAATGGCGATGCAAAAACTCCAATGTCGCGGATGATCTCACGTCTCGCACCAATCAGGTAGTGACTCCCAAACGACCACCTGGCAGAGAGGTTGACGCAGATTCCACTGATTGCGTGCCCTGTCTCTACCAAGGCACGCAATCACGTCGACATTAGGCCTCTGCAAATCCGACGCGCGCCATGCACGCTATTGCAGCGGTATGCCGATATTGATGCATCGAACCGTAAAATCCGGCGTCACCGAAGGTGAATACTCCGCCGTCGGCTCCAACGAGCCAGTAGCCGTGTCCGTCAGGAGTTGGGGCTATACCAACGATCTGGGCCGCGAGCCGGACCTGGGCCATCGAGCCGTAGAATCCGGCGTCACCGAAGGTGAATACTCCGCCGTCGGCTCCAGCGAGCCAATAGCCGCCCTGATCAGGAGTTGGAACCATT
>JAJYVK010000062.1 GCA_021792075.1 Actinomycetes bacterium
AACCCAAAAGAGAAACAATCTCGTTTGGATCAGCCAAGGAGTCAACCCGTCATTTCGAGAGGTTGTCCGCACCTTCGCCACAGGCACCGGGCACAGAATTGTCGAAATCCCGCTAAAAGAGGGCCAGACTATCTGGCCGGCGACGGCCGAGGAGATCCCTGGCGTGATAGTAGTTGGATATCCAAGCTATCTCGGGGTAATTGAAGACATGCAGTCGATAAAGGAGTTCGTCCAGAGCAATGATATCCGATTGGTTGTCGTCTATGACCCTGTCTCAATGGCCCTATTGAAATCACCGGGAAGCTTTGATGCGGATGTTGCAGTGGCCGAAGGGCAAGCCTTTGGAGTCGGCTTGAACTTTGGAGGGCCGTACGTCGGTCTGTTTTCCACCAGAAATGAGTTCGTGCGCCTGCTGCCGGGGCGCCTAGTAGGGGAAACGGTAGATGGGAGGGGTCAAAAAGGATATGTGACGACCCTTCGGACCCGCGAACAAGATATCAGGAGAGAAAAGGCCAGTTCCAACGTCTGCACAAACCAAACCCTGATAGCCATAACGGCAGCAATACAGCTCTCGTGGCTGGGGAAGGCCGGACTCAAAGAGCTCGCTCAAAGATGCTATTCCGGCACCGAATACCTGAAAAACCTGCTTGTGCAGTCCGGATCGGCTTTCACTCTTCTCTCCCAGGGGGCTACAGTACGCGAGTTCGCCATCAAAACGCCAATTGCGCCGGAAACCGTGGTTGACCGCATGGTAGAGGAGGGCTTCCTGGCGGGAATACCGTTGACGTCAGGCTTCGAGGGATCTGACGTCCACGGCTCTCTGCTGCTAAGCGTAACGGAAAGAAGAAATGCACGAGAGATAGATAGGTTCGTTGACGCAATGCAAAGAGTGGTGAAGTGATGCAGCAGGGACACAAACCAGGAGGCAAAGCAAGCTCGATACCCCTGATGGATGGCCACTCCGGCGAACCGACCATATTCGAACTTTCGGTTCCCGACCGCCAGGCCGCCTCATTTCGTACAACAGGCATCCCGCCGAAAGACCCCTCTGTCACTATTCCGCTCTCCCTTCTCAGAAGCGAGGATCTCGAGATGCCGGAACTCTCGGAGCGAGACCTAGTCGCCCATTTCACTCGGCTGACCCATAGACAGTTCTCCGTAGACCTTGGAGCCTACCCCTTGGGTTCCTGCACGATGAAGTACAATCCTAAGTTTGCGGACACGGCTGCAACGATCCCCGGACTTTCGAACGTTCATCCCGCTCAGCCCGAATCGACGATACAGGGCTGGCTTGAACTTATGACTCTCCTTGAACGCTACCTCGCCACCATCACGGGCATGGCGGGAGCGACGCTCCAGCCAGCCGCGGGTGCTCAGGGCGAACTGACCGGTCTTCTGATAATGAAGGCGTATCACCAAGACAAAGGCCGGCAACGAAAGAACGTCATTATCCCTGATTCAGCTCACGGGACGAACCCAGCCTCTGTCACCCTTTCGGGATACACGCCGATCACCGTCAAATCGGGACCGGATGGACTGGTAGACCTGACAGCTCTCGAATCCCTTTTAGATGAAGAAACCGCCGGAGTGATGCTGACCAACCCCAATACTTTGGGGCTTTTCGAAAAAGATATCCTCAAGATCTCCCAAGCTGTCCACGAGGTCGGAGGACTGCTTTACTATGACGGCGCAAACCTTAACGCGATTATGGGTATCGTAAGGCCGGGAGACATGGGATTCGACATCGTACACTCCAACCTCCATAAGACGTTTGCAACTCCGCACGGTGGGGGAGGACCAGGCTCCGGTCCGGTCGCGGTAACCGAAAGGCTGCTTGATTTCCTTCCTGGCCCGAAACCCGCAGTCGTCGGAGAGAATCCCGACGGATCTCCGAGATATGGCTTTGTCAGACCGTCCAAGTCAATCGGCAGGATTCACTCCTATCACGGCAATGCAATGGTTTTCGTTCGCGCACTGTCGTACATGCTCTATTACGGTGGAAAAGGGCTGACTCAGGTCTCTCAGGCTGCTGTCCTCAACGCCAACTGGCTCAGAAAGAGGATCTCGCAGCCGTATCCCTCTGCACACGACCAGACATGCATGCATGAGTTCGTCTGCACTGCCGCACCTCTAAAGAAGCAGACTGGAATTCGCGGCCTTGACGTGGCCAAGAAGCTTCTCGAGTTCGGCTTCCACGCACCGACGGTATATTTCCCTCTAGTTGTCGAGGAAGCGCTGATGTTCGAACCAACTGAGACCGAATCGCCCCAGACTCTCGAGGCGCTGGCCTGCGCGCTCGATGAGATCTCCAGACTTGCACACTCAGGTGAGGCCGGTCAGGCTGCTGTCCACGGCGCGCCGACCAACACGCCGGTCAGCCGTCTGGACGAAGCCAGGGCAGCCCGATCATTGATTCCTACCTTTGATGCGTCGATCAAGGTTAATCACTTATAGGTGTAGATCTAAATAAGAGCCATGACGCCAACCTAGCCATGTCGGTTGACACGAGTTCCCAACTCCGCGTCTCAGCGTCCCTTTTTCCCGTGTCCAGGAGGAGGGCCAGCTGGTGGGGCGGGCGATAGAATCGTCGTAGGGGTAACAGCGGTTGAAGTCGTAGTAGACGGGGTGGTAGTCGTTACGACAGTTGAGGTCGTCGACCGGTGGCTGTGAGAAGGCACGGACGGACCTCCGTGGATGAACAGAAGAGCCACAACCAGGAAGGTTATCATCGCGACGAAAACAAATAGCACCGCTGAATGCGGCTGTCCTTTGGTGGCCTTTTGCCAGACGTTTGCAAGCCTTTCACCCAGTTGGTTCAAAGACCGCCTTACAAACGCAGCGACAGCAGTCCACAAAATCAAAATCTCGCCCGCATTTCCAAATGGCGAGGCATGACTCTTTGCCTCAGGACCTGCAGATGCTTTCGACGAACCTATCTGTGTGGCTGGCAGCCCCTCGCTTGTCAATCCGATGGTGCTATTGACATCAATTCCTATTGGTTGAGTTGCCGCCTGCCCGATTAGAGGGGCGGTGTCCTCTGGTTCGGCTCCAAAATCGAGAGCTGCCGCCATATGCTGAGCACTGGAATAGCGCGCCTCCGGCGAAAGAGAAAGGGAACGCTTGATGACTTTCGAGAGTCCAGCCGCAAGGTACGGATTGATGGTTTCGGGCGGTACGAAGACACCTGAGCGAACCGCCAGGACAATTGCAATGGGGGAATCACCTTTGAACGGCCGTTCTCCGGTCACCATCTCATAGAGAAGCACCCCAACAGAGAAGATGTCCGAACTCGGCGTGACCCGTCTGCCATCCGCCCTTTCCGGCGAAAGATAAGCGGGAGTGCCGAGCAACTGGCTGCTCAACGTGAGATCGTTGTCTCCGTCTCTATCAAACACGCTGGCAATGCCAAAGTCGCTCACCTTGACCTCACCGCCGGGACCCATAAGAATATTGCTGGGCTTTATGTCCCTATGGATGATTCCATTGGCGTGGGCGAATGCCAGGGCCCCTAGAACCTGTTTGGCAATCGATATTGCCTCGGCGATCTGGAGAGGACCATCCTTTAGACGTGTTGATAGCGTACCTCCGGTAACCAACTCCATCACTATGAATGGTCGCCCCTTGGTCTCATCGACATCAAATATCGTTATCACGTTCGGATGATGGGAAAGCTTGCCGGCAGCTCTTGCCTCCCGTTCAAACCGCGCGCGAAAGACTCTATCGTCAACGAGGCTTCCCTTGAGTATCTTCACTGCAACTTGACGGTCAAGCTTCAGATCAGAGGCTCTGTAGACGTCTCCCATGGCTCCGAGCCCAATGTGGGAGATTATTCTGTAGCGCTCATTAATAGTTTCGCCAATGACGTCAGTATTTTCATAACCAGAATGCTGATCGCCCATGAAGAGATTCTACCCAAAGATAACCAGCCGAAGGATGCCACACCGTTTTGAGAGCAGTTTTCGCTCAATCTTCCAACGGAATATCCAGCTATTGGAAGCAGATGGCATTCTCGACACCAATTCGACGTAGTTCCTGGGCCAGAATTCGACCTCTCCACCACGATCAACTAAGACCCAGGCTTGCTGAAAGTGGGCAAGTACCGATCTGGTAATGCTAGGGCTGGTTCCCATCCATTACGAACTCAGCTCGAAATGCGGCCCATTCGTCTGACAATTGCCCTCACGTGAGGCACCATGTCAAGCTCGCTATGTCGTAGATGCATGGCCGGGATTGCCCGCAAGAATCACGGTCAACTCAACAAAACTCAGTTTTCTAATAAGGATTCGACCGGCGCGACCAAAGCAGATTCAAGATAAATGAGGGGACTGCTGGCACAATTGCATCAAGCATTGCATGCACAGTTGCACGATAAAGGCTACATTGAATTTGTGGGACCTTACTCGACCACCCTAAGTGGTTGAGAATTTCAGAAGCTGCATTTATGCCATCCCGGTTTATTGGAAGGAGTAGAAATGGCCGACAAGTATCATTCGATCGCGGAGGAACTGCGCGGTCCCGCCAGAGAGCTGAGGTCAGAAATCCCTGAGGTTTTAAAGGGCTATGCCCAGTTGCATGCAGCTGCAACAGCAGAGGGCGTTCTTTCGAAGAAGATGAAAGAACTCATTGCACTCGCGATCTCCGTTGTAAACAAGTGCGACGGCTGCATCTCCAGCCACGCACGCGCCGCAGCAATACAGGGGGCGTCGAGAGACGAAGTAGCGGAAGCTATCGGCGTGGCGATAATGCTCAGCGGCGGTCCAGGAACCGTCTATGGACCAAGAGCGTTTGAGGCATTTTTGGAGTACCAGGAGTCGCGATAATCGACCTGCTCTGATGCAACTTAATTATAAGGATCGTGAATTAAAGTCATCTGGAATTGCCAATTCAATGTAGCGCCATCTTACAATTGTGCTGGATCAAGCATTCAAAGCGCGCCCGGCCAGAACGGTAGGTGAGAAACTATGGGAATGGACGCGATTAATGACGATCAACGGCACGCTGGAACGAAAACCCTCGAGAAGTATCGGTTGATTCAGGCGTTTGAGCGCCTTCCGGCAACTCGCTGGCGCGCAATCTGCGTAAGACATTTCTAAGAATCGCCTTGGTCTTATTGTTTATAGGAATCATCGGAACAGGTTCGCTCATCTACTCGAACAGTTCAACCTCATCCTTGCTCAACAGGCTAGAGCCGCTTATCTCCTATAACAACGGCATGCTGGTCCAAGTACTGGACATGAACACGGACGTGCGCAACTACCTTCGAAGCGGCGATAGCTCGTATATAAGCCTTTATCAATCCGACAAAAAGTCTTACCAGCAGATATTTCAAAATGCCGCCGGCCTTCTAAGCCCACGCGAGAGAGACTCAGGGATCCTTCAAAACGAAGGCTCGGAAGCACAGAGTCTTTTTACCGTTTATGAACAGACTGCACTGGCCCTTCCACCTGGCCAACTCTCGTCGCAGCGAATTGACGAAGTGCTTCTGGGCGTAGACCAACATTTACAGAGCTACCGAAATAGTAACAGCGCTGCAAATGTCTACCTAACCAAGGAGCGGACAGCCGCCCAACATCGCCTTGGAATCCTGGTCTTTGTTACAACCACGGTTACGATCCTGGCCATACTGATCGCCCTTATCATGGGATTTCGGCGAGCAATAATAGCAAGACTCCGAATGCAAGAACTCGTTGGCCGGATCACCGACACCCTCTCGCGACTTGAAGCCGGCGAAGCGCATGTGAGAGCTCCACTATCCGGATTACTGGAGGAACGCGTTCTCGCCACCGCAATCAATAGCATGGCGGAGCAGAAGGAAGCCCTAGTAGTTGAACTCGAGAGGCAGTATGTCCAGGAAAAGGAGTTGCGCGAAAGCTTGGAGCTGGAACAGAGCGTTCGGGAGGGGCTTTCAAACACGCTATATCGGGATCATGACGTAGCCTCGGCGTTGCAACGAACTGTGAATGGGCTGGGCCCGGCTCTGCGTGCCGACCGCGCCTTGGTACGTATCATGGAAAACAAGAGTCCAGGAACCATTATTTCCGAGTGGTTATCTCCGACAGTAAAAACCGCGCTAGATACTCAGGTCGGTGCTTCATCTATCGGGGAGCTGCGCACCTCCGTCTATCTAGATCCTGGCCCAATTCGTGACAGCATTCTAAAAGGCACACTGGTGGCCATAAATGATGTCTCCGGCGATGAGCGCCTTTCCGAGGAGAGCAGAGCCACTGTCATGAGAACCGGATTAGGTGCATTCCTAGCGGCTCCAGTTATTGGGCCTCTGGGAACAGAAGCGGTTCTGGTGGCTGCAATGGAAGGGCACGCTAGAAACTGGACTGACCGGGATGCCCAAGTAGCGCAGACAATGGCAAGCGGTCTGGCCGCGACGCTTACAGCTATACGCCTGTATGAACAGGAGCGCACGAACCTTGCTGCAATGAAAAAACTTGATGAGTCAAAAGACTTCTTCCTCGCGGCGGTCTCACATGAGCTAAGAACCCCACTCACCAGCATCGTTGGTTACCTTGAACTTCTTCAAGAGGAGATGGAGGAGGGCAAAATTTCCCGTACGTATTCGCGCATGCTGGACGCAATCGACCGCAACTCCAAAAGACTCATGTATCTGATCGAAAACATTTTGACCGCATCACGCATTGAATCTGGCAACCTACAGCTCTCGAAGGCCCGGACTCACATCACGCCGATACTCATGCGAACAGCGGAAACCGTAATGCCTCAAATAAATAGCAAGCACATCCACTTGAAGATGAATTTGAGCGACGGGCTTCCAGATCTTGAGATTGACGCAGGCCTCATCGAACAGGTAATCCTCAACATCCTTTCGAACGCCATAAAGTTCACACCGGACGGGGGTACAATCTCAGTAACTGCATCCAGCGAGTCAAAGACGCTGGCTGTGTCAATCTCCGACAGCGGAACCGGAATCGAGCCTGACGAGTTGCAAAAGTTGTTCACGAAGTTCTATAGGACCTCTGCAGCACGGGACAATGCAGTACAAGGCACAGGACTTGGCTTGGTGATAGTGAAGGCGATCATAGAGCAACATGGAGGAAGCGTTTCGCTGAGCTCTAAGGTGGGCGAAGGGACCACATTTACAATTCATCTGCCCACGATAGAAAGCGGTGAGATCAAAGAGAGTTCCATTTCGTCCACGACAACTCACCATGCGTAACTCGAGTACAGCGCCAGAAATACTAAGAACCCAAGCGAGAGACTATCAACGAATTTACCGGACACAATTTTGATCAGATAGGCCAAGCCATTAATATTCTTATTGAAACAAAGATACCGGCCAAAGTGGCGCTTTGCCACAATAAGGCCTCAGTCGCCTATTTGTGCGCAAAGGATGCGAAATGACCACAGTTCTTGTTGCCGATGACGACCCAGACATCTTGGAGCTAGTCAACTACAAACTAAGCCAGTCAGGTTACACGGTGATCGCAGTTTCGGATGGTAGACAGGCCATCGAAAAGGCTCGTCAACATCACCCAGCTCTCATGATCCTCGACGTGATGATGCCGTTCCATTCTGGAATCGAGGTCACGCTGGAGATGCGCACCGATCCAGATCTCAAAAACATACCAATAATACTTCTGACTGCCAAATCCATGGAGCAAGATACGGAGCGAGGATTTGCCGCCGGCGCAACAGACTACATGACCAAGCCCTTCAGTCCTAGGGAGCTTCTCAGCCGCGTCCAAGCTGCACTCGGAAGGACAGCCTGACTTTACATGCGCCTTGCACTGGTCGTAAGCGTCCTACTTTTATTGATCTCAATTCTTGTCATGCTGGCAACGACTGTCATCTATCGGCTGGTAAGAACGCGAACGGAGACACGTTCCGCAGCACAGGAAGCCAAGCTGCGAAGGCTGCTTGTCAGATTCCTCAGCGAGGACCTCAGTCTTTCCGAGCTGCAGGAGTTGAAAAGAATCGACTCCAGTCAATTTAACGAAATATCGGAAGCAATGCTCACCAAAGTTAAAGGGCGTGCCAAAGACATTTTGGTTTCGTTCCTTTATTCTCGCGGAGCGATCGAT
>JAJYVK010000063.1 GCA_021792075.1 Actinomycetes bacterium
TGCATGACGGCATCCCGAAATTCAGGATCGCGGCGTGGTCCTGAGCCGAAGAGCAGCTCGTAGCCGGCTCTGGATTCGCACGCAAAGCGGAAATAGGCTTCAAACCCGAGTTCGACTCGCTGATGAGGTGTTTGAGCTCGTTAGGTCGCCCTCCGGATTCTGTTGCAGAGGTCTTCGCCCACCTCTCTGATCAGGTCAGCATAGAGCTGTCGCTTGGAGGAGAAGTGCCTGTAAATGACCGGCTTGGTGACGCCCGCCGCCGCACCGATCTCATCCATCGAGGTGGTGTGGTAGCTGTTCAGGGAGAAACACTGCAGCGCATGGCGCATGATGATCTTTCTGCGCTCTGGGCCTGGTAGGCGAGACTGTGGCGCAGAAATCCTTGGTTTCTTAGCGTGCTTGACTCGACCGGTTCTTTGCCTTGTTACCATATCGTGGATCTTTCTGAGAATTCGCGAGATTATGAGCTTTGCAGGCTGGGTTTGATGTCAAAAAGCCTATGTCGGCTGCCTAACTATCGGTTCAAGTAGAGTACCACGCATTTCATTCATTTTGCCTGCGGAAGACAGTCGCACTTGCGCCATTCTGTAAGATAACAGGGGGATCTTAGGGTTCTTGACGCTTCCTGGTTGAAGCAATTTGGGTATGCTGATTGGGCTGACCATAGCTCGCTGAAGTACTAAAGGGTGGATTCGTGGCAAGAAATCGAGCGCTCATCACCGGTATAACCGGCCAGGATGGCTCCTATCTGGCTGAGTTTCTCCTTTCGCAGGGCTATGAGGTCTTTGGGATGATGCGGCGTTCATCTACGGTCAACTTCGAGCGCATCGCGCACATTCAGGACAAGATCTCCCTCGTCACAGGGGACCTCCTAGACGAGGTGTCGATGATCAATGTGCTCCGTCAGACGAGGCCCGGCGAGGTATACAACCTCGCAGCGCAATCCTTCGTCCAGACTTCATGGTCCCAGCCGGTCTTCACCGGAGAGACAACCGCCCTGGGGGTGACAAGGTTGCTCGATGCGATACGGACAGTTGATCCTGAGATCCGTTTTTACCAAGCGTCCTCCTCCGAGATGTTCGGGAGAGTGCTGGAAGTGCCGCAAAACGAGACGACTCCGTTTTACCCTAGGAGCCCTTACGGCGTGGCAAAGGTATATGGCCACTGGATAACGGTGAACTACCGTGAGAGCCATCAAATGCATGCGATTTCCGGGATCCTTTTCAATCATGAATCGCCCCGACGAGGACTTGAGTTCGTTACGAGAAAGATCTCCAACGGAGTCGCCCGCATAAAGCTCGGAATGGACATCAGCCTGGCTCTCGGCAATCTGGATGCGCAAAGAGATTGGGGTTTCGCCGGGGATTACGTCAAGGCTATGTGGATGATGCTTCAGCAAGACACCGCCGAAGACTTCGTGATCTCCACGGGCGAAACTCATTCGGTGCGCGACTTCTGCGAAGTGGCCTTTTCTGTAGTGGGGCTGGACTGGGAGAGGTACGTAGCAGTGGATGAAGCGTTTATGCGCCCGGCCGAGGTCGATTTTCTCGTTGGAGATTCCTCAAAGGCGCGAAGGGTCCTAGGGTGGAAGGCTGAGGTGGAGTTTCCAGCCCTGGTCGAAATGATGGTTCGTCACGATCTGGAGTCTCTGAGCAACTAGGCAACTCGGGATGAGAGGTCGGTCCTGAATAGGTTGAAGCAGATGGGCAGTCTGGTCAGTTTCAAAAATGTGATTGTTATTTCCGGAAATTTTCCAATCTTGACTGGCTTGGACTTTGAAGCAGGTCCAGGTGAGATTGTGCTTGTCAAGGGCCGCAACGGAGCAGGCAAAACGTCGTTGCTAAGGGCGGTTGCTGGGCTTGCGCGTATAACTCGGGGAAGCGCCAACGTTCTTGGGGTCGACATTGCTGCAAACCCGGCTGACGTGAGGCATCGTATCGGTCTTTTAGGCCACGAAGGCTTTTTGTACGAGGATCTGACCGCCAGTGAAAATGTGAGGTTTGTCTTGAAAGCAACGAGATCGGACCCCTCAAAGGCGGAGGCGGCGATGGCGAGTTTAGGACTCACGGGGCGACTGGGGGATCTGAAGGTCGCCAAAATGTCGGCTGGCCAGCGCAAAAAGGTCGCTCTGGCCGCCCTTCTGGCGCGAGAGCCGGAGTTATGGCTCCTTGATGAGCCGCATGCCTCTTTGGATTCGTGGACGAGGGGTGTCCTCGACGCTACTCTTAACGCCAAGGTCTCAAGAGGTGCTACGGTTCTGCTTGTTTCCCATGAATCCCACCACGGATCGCTGGTTCCGACGCGTACCGTGGAGGTGGGTGGCGGCAAGATAATCAGCGACACCCATGCGACGAAGCCTGTGCCCCTTGATCCGCTGGCAGTGGCAGAACAGGGGAGCGGCAATGTGGCGTGATGCCCTGCTGATTGCCGCTAAGGATTTAAAGATAGAACTTCGGTCGAAGGTGACCATGAATCAGATACTGCCGTTTGCATTCGTGGTTTTGATCGTCTTCGCCTTTGCTTTGGACACCTCTCCCGGCACTCTCGCAAAGGTTGCTCCCGGGCTTTTCTGGCTGGCGGTACTGTTCTCCTCTGTTTTCGGCGTCGATCGTGCTGTTGCGATTGAAACTAATGACAGTGCAGGTGAAGGGCTGCTTGCATATGGGGTGGACCCAGGCGGGATCTTTCTCGGTAAGGTTATTTCGGTCTTTGTACAGCTTTTTTTGCTCGAAATTTTTCTCTTGCTCGGCGTGGTTGTCCTCTATGGCCCGAAGATTGGAGGGCTGCCTCTCATGGCCATCTCCGCGTTCTTTGCGACTCTCGGGCTTTGTGCCGCGGGTGTGACCTACTCCCAGCTAGCCAGCGCCTCAAGGGCAAAGCAGACTCTGCTTCCGCTTCTACTGGTGCCGGTGGCGTCGCCGGTCTTGCTGGCTGGAACTAAGGCGTGGCAGGATGCTTTTTCTACTGCAGCTTCGCTTGGAGATCCATGGCTCCGACTACTCATTGTTTTCGCTGTGGTCTATCTTGCTTTAGGGGCTATTTTTTTCGGCAGCATTCTGGAGGGTTGATGGAATCCAAGGGGTATAGATGGTCACGGAGGGCGGTAGGGTTTGTCGCTTTGCTCCTGGTGGCCGCAACTGTAGTTCTAGGGCTTTGGATAACGCCCCCAGACGTTGTACAGGGACAGCTCGTTAGGCTGATCTATGTTCATCCTCCCGTGGCGTGGGTCGCCTACCTTGCGTACGGCGTAACCTCGATCTGTAGCGTCCTCTACCTTTGGAAACGCACCCGCAATTTGAAGTGGGACCTTCTGGCGGCGTCGTCGGCTGAAGTCGGCGTGATCTTCACTGGATTGACCCTGATAACCGGTTCCATTTGGGGAAGGCCGGCATGGGGAGTCTGGTGGACTTGGGACGCTCGTCTTACTACGACCGCGCTGCTATTCGTGCTGTATCTAGGTTATCTTGCCTTGCGGAGAGTCCCAGCAGACAATCATCAACGTGCTGTTCGATCGGCCATCGCTGGTCTTATCGCCTTTATTGACGTTCCCATAGTCCATCAATCGGTAGTGTGGTGGCGAACATTGCATCAGAGTGCAACTGTATTGAATGCGACTCTGAGTCCAAAGATCCACGGCGAGATGGCCATGACACTTCTGCTAGGCTTTATAGCTTTCACATTCGTTTACGTATGGATGCTCATGCATAGATATCAGATTGCTGATATGGAGCAGAGCGTCCTCGATGTTGAATTGGAACAGCTCATAGAAGAACGGCAACGTGAGCCTGAGACCTATTCAGATCAAACTGTGTTGACACAAGACGTCGACCAAATCGACCAGCCTTCAAAGGTTTGAGAAGGGGTTTGGAGGAGCAAATATGAATGGCTACGTTGAGGCTGGATATTTGGCGGTCCTTGGGGTGCTGGCCGGCTATTCGGCCCTGTTGCTTGGAAGGTCCAGAAAAATGAAGAAGGCGCTGCTGCCGGTGAAGGTCAAAGAAAAGCGGAGTGAGCCGGGGCCGACTGAATAAATGGATGAACCAGGATCAGACGGGAAGGCTTCTAACCTGTCAAAAGTTGCGGCGAAGTCAAAAGCGAGAACGCTTCCTTCAAAGCGGAGGGCTCGAAGAGCTTGGGCCGTTCTTGCGATCGTAGCGGTTTCCATAGGATTTCTTCTCTACAAAGGACTGGGAAATTCTCTGGTGTACTTCCGGACCGCTGCTGGCGCTTGGAAGGATAGGGCACAGCTTGGAAGCAGCACTTTCAGACTGGAAGGGGTTGTGGTTCCCGGAAGCATCCACACTTTAAACGGGGGCGTCGATTTTGCTGTGGAATCGAGCAATGTCTCAGTCGAGGTTCACGACACAGCCAACCCCCCCCAGCTGTTCCAGCCCAACATTCCCGTGGTGCTGGTGGGCCACTTTTCGGGAAGCGTCTTCCAGTCCACGCAGATAATGGTAAAGCACTCCTCCAATTACATTGCGGCGCACCCAAACCGCGTTGCAACGGTTAACGGAAAGAAGTTATGAACGGAGTTCTCGGCCAAACTGGCGTATTGATGGCGTTTGTGGGTTCACTGGCAAGCATAGGGGTCCTCGGCTACGGCTTGCTGAAACACAAGCAAGGGATAATTCGCCATGGCAGAAGCTACTCCTTCCTGCTCGTGGCTGGTGCGCTGCTAGCGACATTCGCGATGGAGCACGCGCTTTTGACTCACGATTTTTCGCTTGCATATGTGGCCGCCAATAACTCCAAAGAAACACCGCTTCTTTTCACGATTACAGGCATGTGGTCTGCACTACAAGGATCCATTCTTCTGTGGGGCCTGGTTCTTGCGCTTTACATTGGGGGCCTGATTTTCCGCACGAGGCGTCGGACGACCGATGAGCTCCCAGCGTGGGCGATTCTGATATCAAGCGTGGTGGCGGCGTTCTTCTTCGCATTGATGCTCGGTCCGGCCAATCCATTCGTACATGTCTCCGGCGCCATACCGGCAGACGGAAATGGACCAAATCCGCTTTTGCAGGACAACCCGCTGGTCGCCATCCATCCGCTCTTTCTCTATCTGGGTTTCGTGGGATTTACGGTCCCATTTGCGTTCGCACTCGCGAGTCTTGTAACCAACCGTCTTGATGAGGACTGGATCACCGAGACCCGGAGATGGTCGCTAATTGCGTGGGGATTTCTGACAGTGGGAATCGTCTTGGGTGCCTGGTGGTCGTATCAGGTGCTCGGATGGGGAGGTTTTTGGGCGTGGGACCCCGTAGAAAATGCTGCGCTTCTACCCTGGCTCGCCGGTACCGCCTATCTGCATTCGTCGATTGCGCAGCAGCGGCGTGGAATATTGCGCATATGGAACATCTCTCTCATAGTTGCCGCTTTTTCGCTCACAATACTGGGGACCTTCTTCACCCGGTCTGGAATCCTTCAGTCTGTTCACAGCTTCTCTGACTCCTCGCTCGGCCCATTTCTCCTAGTTTTCTTTTTCGTGGCGGTTGGCGTCTCTTTGGCCCTGATAGCCTGGCGTGGGGATGGATTGCGATCTAGGCAGGTCATACTGCCCTCATTGTCGAGGGAGTCGGCGTTCCTGGTGAACAACATCTTGTTTGCAGTTTTTGCGTTCGTGGTCCTGCTCGGTACGACTTTTCCACTTTTGATTGAGGCCGTCAACGGTGCCCAGGTGACGGTCGGGGCCCCATTCTTTGACTCATTCATAGGGCCGCTCGGCATAGCAATACTCTTTTTCATGGCGGTTGCACCACTGCTTCCTTGGCAAAAGACCAACCGCCGCCTAATTCAAAAGCGGCTGATGTGGCCGGCGATTGCCGCGGCGGTAGCGGTGGTTATCGAGGTTGCGGCACAGGTTCACAGTCCCGGACTGATTTTTGCCTATCCGATGGCGGTCTTCGCGGGGATGGCCGCACTCCGCCAAGCTGTGGTACACACGATCTACAGCAATAGGCGTAAAGACGGTGCCATTCGATTCCTACTATCTCGAACAAACGGGGGGATGCTGGTCCATATCGCCGTGGTTCTAATTGCACTGGCGCTAGTATCGTCCACCTCGTACGGACAACGGGGTTCTCTTGTGTTGAAGCCAGGTCAGAGCACTAGGTTCGACGGGCATACATTCAGCTACCATGGCGTTGAAACAGTGGCATCACCGGCCAAGACCTCTTTGGAGGCTCTGATATCTGTAGATGGTTCCGCAGCTCTTGCTCCAGAGGTCTCCCAGTTCGGAAACAATACCGAAGTGGTCGGGACGCCTGCAATAAAGCCAGGGCTTATCGATGACGTGTACCTTACGCTGGATTTGCCGCCCAAGACCGGCAATGGGCCTGCCACCTTTGGCGTGGTGATTCAGCCTCTGGTCTCTTGGATATGGATTGCGGGTGGGTTAATGGCGGCAGGAACCGCCATCGCGGCGTTCGGCACCAAAGACGTCTCTCCTCTCGAATCGGTTGAAGAGGAACGTGAGACGGCCAGCGAAGAGCCTGATCGCAGCGTGACGTTGCAATAGAAGAGATGTGAAAAGTGAGCAGTCATTTGGAAGAGATGGGTCGAAACAGCGTCACCAAAAGGAAGAAGACCGTCCGAATCTTTGCGATTGTGGCAGGTGTTTGTCTGGTCGCATTTTCGGTTTTTTTAGCGACAAGGAAGCCGGTGAGCATGCAAACGGTGGCCTCACCGCTGATAAACAAAGTGGCACCGCCCATCTCAGGCACGACTCTCGGTGGTGAGCGAATCGCTCTCGGCGCCTATTACGGAAGGTTCGTCTTGGTCAACTTCTTTGCCTCTTGGTGCACTCCCTGTCAGGATGAAGAGAGCGCCCTGGTGCAATTTGCCAGAACAAATCAAGATGTGAGCGTTCTGGGGGTGGTCTTTAACGACGTCAACTCGTCAGCTCGAAGTTTTCTTCAGCACTACGGCGCAAGCTATCAGGCCATAAACGACCCCAATGGTCAGATTGCGCTCGCCTATGGCGTCTCCCAGCCACCGCAGACGTATCTGATATCGCCAAAAGGTGTTATTCTCACTGAGATCATCGGTCCAGTCAATCTCAGCTCCCTTGACCAGCTGATCACGATCGCCAAATCCAAAGGTATCTGATTTCGGTGTCTGCCCGTTCATTTACTAGAGCTGAGCCTTGCAGCAGAACTCTCTCCGTTCGGCTGGGGATCAGTGGCGCGATTGGGGAAGAACAGCTGAGCCAGCTTCATCATCGCACCAAAGGATCGGCCCGATGCAACCTTTATGCGGCGATCAGTCCTTATGGCGCCATTTGCAGGATCGGCAACTACTGATATGGGCGAGGGCGCGAAAAGACCTATTTCGAATCTTGTTCGTGCAGTTAGCCTGCGAAGCTGGCTGCTGGCGGCCGCAGCCGCCGTTGTAATTGGCGGCATAACGTTCTCTCTCGCATCTGCGAACTCGCACCTCACGTCGCAGCAGCGTATCACCCAGATCGAATCCGAGGTTAAATGTCCGAGCTGCGATGGGATATCCGCTCTTGATTCCAACACTGCCGGTGCTTTTGCAGTAAGAAGCTTTGTCGAGAAGCAGGTCAAGGCAGGAAAGACCAGCAAGCAGATCATTGACTCGCTCGAGGCAAGTTATGGCCCGACGATTCTTATGTCGCCGCCGGCGGCATACGGCGGAAGGATAATTGCGGCTCTCCCGTTCATCTTCATTGCGGTCGTGATAGGACTCATGGCTGTCTTTGGATTCAGGAGAATGCGTCGAGGCGAGGCGCTGTCTGCTGTAAATGGCGACTCTGGTGGCCTCAGTATCGGCCCAGGTGCAGATGACAACCTTTCTGCAATCGGAGGCGCATCAATCTCCGATGAGAGCCGAAAAGCCGGCGATAAAATCACTACTGAGGCCTCGATTGAACGGACGGGGAGGTCGAGGCAGCTGCTCTCGCTTCGCCAATCATGGCTGTTTTACGTTGGGGTACTGCTCCTTCTCGGTGGGGGTTGTTCGGTGGTTGGTCTGGGGCGGATTCGGAGCAATTGCACTAGTCAGCGGGCTGGTGCA
>JAJYVK010000064.1 GCA_021792075.1 Actinomycetes bacterium
CCTGTTTTCCGCAGCTCGTCGCATGTCTTATGTTTCAGAGGTCGCAGGGAGATATAGGAGAGTCGCCGTGAACGGCCATCGGGTCAGGATGCTTCTCTCGAAGAATCCAGCCGGATGGCTAGAGGTCTTCGACATGGTGGGTGAAGACCAATCCGTGGTGGTTGCCATCAATGCTCAGGTGGCAGATGGAAGAGATCCGTCCTGGCTGTGGGACGTGCCCTTTGAACTTCTCAAAGGCAAGGAGGTTTTCGCCTCTGGTGAGCGCGCCTATGATCTTTCGGTTCGCCTGCACTACGCCGACATCCCCCATGTGGTGCTAAAGGACTCACTCGATGCGCTTAGATCCTGTTCGAACCGCGACGTGTCCTTCGTTGGCAACTATACGAGCTTCCAGGAGCTGCGCAAGAGACTGTCCGGCGCTGGAAACCCGCTTGTCAAAGGCGTAAGGAAGCTTGGCGACCGGGTGCTGAAGTGAACGAAAGCGTAAGGGTTATCTCAGTATTGCCGGATCTATTGGGAACCTATGGTGATTCGGGCAATGCTGTAGTTGCGTGCAGGCGTCTTGCACTTCGTGGTTATCGCGTGGAGCTGGTGATTGCCGCCCTCAATACCCGGATACCCTCCGACGGGGATTTCTATCTGATCGGTGGGGGTGAAGATGCTCCCCAAGCCAAAGCCGCAGAGCTTTTGGCTGTCGATGCGCCGATCGAACGCGCCATTGACAGAGGCGCGGCACTGCTGGCCGTGTGTGCCGGCTTCCAGATCCTGGGGACGTCATTCATAGGGCCGGATTTGAAGCCCAGAGCTGGAATAGGAGTCTTTCCGTGCAAGACTCACAGGTTCGATGGGCCGAGGAGCGTCGGTGAACTTATAGTCGATCCTGGGCGCGATATTCCCGGAGTGCCGCTTTTGAGCGGATACGAAAACCATCAAGGTGTCACTGAGCTTGCCGAGGGCGCCCGTCCGCTTGGAACTGTGCTTGCTGGCAAGGGTAACAACTTCGAGGCGAAGGTGGATGGCGCCTTGAAGGGCAGAGCTATTGGAACATACATGCACGGGCCGGTATTCGCGCGGAATCCCAAGCTCTGCGACCACTTTCTGTCATTGGTCGTCGGGACTATGTCTCCGATCGAAGACGCAGAACTGGAGAACGCCCACAAAAGGCTCTATGAAGAGAGGATAAAAGAGGTCTATAAGGGATAGCCCAAGGGAGGCATTTGCGAGGTCTCGGTAACCGGTTTATATGCCCCCCAGTTGCGCCGCAGCAGATTGTGGGGCTAATGCACAAAATGTCAGACGCTATTACTTGCAATGGGATAAAACGCGCTGAATTGTAGCCGGTTACATCGCGACTATTTGGACTCTGCGGCGAGTTCACAAAGCTGGAACTATATATTTCAAAGCCATGTCGGCAGATGGCATTCGAAGTGCGTGGTCTAGGAGCAAAGAAGAAAAGCCTGGCGACATACTACAACGGGCATCAAATATATGATCGAGCTTCTTTACTGTTAAACCAGCTGTATCTAATGGGTGCGGCCAGCAGTCATCGACCTGGCCGCACCCGCGTGTACAGCTCTAGCGGCCCTGAGAGGCACGTATCACATTCAAGGCGCCTCCTGCTTTGAACCAACCGATGTGTTCGTCGGACATTGTGTGTGTGGCTTCGAATGTCTCTTTGGATCCATCGGCATGATTGATGACACAGGTGACCGGGCGTTCTGGTGCGAGATCCTTGAGCCCTGTCACCGAGATGGTATCACGCTCACCGATCTTGTCGTAAGTGTTCGGGTCGGCGAATGTGAGCGGCAAGATGCCCTGCTTTTTGAGATTGGTCTCATGGATGCGTGCGAATGAGCGTGCAAAGATTACCTTGGCGTTTTGGTACCTCGGCTCCATCGCAGCGTGCTCTCGAGACGAACCTTCTCCGTAGTTCTTATCGCCGATCGCCGTCCATTGTGTCTTCGACTCGCGGTAGTGCTTGGCGATGTCGGGATAGCTCTCGACCGCGTGGTGCACCGCGCAGTAGCCGTGTCCTACTGGATATTCGGAGCCATCAGCCTGCGTGAAGGCGTTGATTGCTCCTAAAAAGAGGTTGCCAGAGATGTTCTCTAGATGGCCTCGGTATTTGAGCCACGGTCCGGCGGCGCTGATGTGGTCGGTGGTGCACTTTCCTTTGGCCTTCATCAGAACTACGAGGTTTTCAAAGTCCTTGCCGTCCCATGCTGGAAATGGTTCGAGCAGCTGGAGCCTATCTGAGCCGGGATCGACATTCACGGAGATCGATGAGCCGTCCTCTGGCGGAGCGACGAATCCCGATTCGCCGGATTCGAAGCCTTTTGAAGGCAGCTCTTCCCCGATAGGGGCGGAGAGCCGGGTTCCGTTTATGGAGTCCGTGAGAGGGTTGAAGTCGAGCGTTCCGGCCAAAGCGTAGGCGACGACGGTCTCGGGTGATGCGATGAAAGAGAGAGTTCCCGGGTTCCCGTCATTCCTCTTGGGGAAGTTGCGATTGTAGGAGTTGAGGATCGAGTTGGGCTCGCCCTGTTGTACGTCGTTCCTCTTCCACTGTCCGATGCAGGGTCCGCATGCGTTGGCGAGAACTGTGGCTCCGATTGCCTCGAGGTCGGCCAAAAGACCGTCTCGCTCAATTGTGGCGCGAACCCTTTCGCTACCAGGGGTTACCAGAAGCGGGGACTTGACTTTGAGCCCCTTGGCCTTTGCCTGTCTGGCGATGTGAGCAGCTCTTGAGATGTCCTGGTAAGAGGAGTTGGTGCAGGAGCCGACAAGAGTGGCCGATAGCTTTAGCGGCCAGGAGTTTTCCTTTGCCTCCTTGGCGATTGCTGACACTGGTCTGGCTAGGTCAGGTGTGTGTGGACCGACGATATGAGGTTCAAGGGTGTCGAGATTTATCTCGATAACCTGGTCGAAGTATTTCTCAGGGTTGTCCGCAACGTCTGGATCGGGGTTGAGGTTTTCCCTGTGGCTGTTTGCCAGGTCAGCAAGCTCCTCGCGTCCCGTCGCCTTCAGGTAATCGCTGGAGTGGTGGTCGTAAGGAAAGATCGAACACGTTGCGCCGATCTCGGCACCCATATTGCAGATTGTGGCTTTGCCAGTGGCGGCAATGCCTTCGGTTCCGGGTCCGAAGTACTCTATTATCGCTCCGGTTCCGCCACTTACTGTGAGGATCTCTGCCACCTTCAGGATGATGTCCTTAGCCGACGTCCAACCAGACATCGAGCCTGTGAGTTTGACTCCAATTATCTTGGGGTAGCGCAACCCGAACGTGGATCCAACCATTACGTCGACGGCATCTGCGCCGCCAACGCCGACTGCCACCATCGACATGCCTCCGGCATTTGGGGTGTGGGAGTCGGTGCCGATCATCATTCCGCCTGGAAATGCATATTGTTCGAGAACTACCTGATGGATGATTCCAGAACCCGGTTTCCAAAACCCAATTCCGTACTTTGCTGAGACTGATGCCAAAAAGTCGTAGACTTCCTTGTTGGTCGTTTCTGCGACACTGAGGTCATTCTTTGCGCCCACCTCCGCCTGAATCAAGTGGTCGCAATGGACAGTGGTTGGAACCTGGACCGAGGGGAGCCCGGCTGTCATGAACTGGAGCAAAGCCATCTGGGCTGTAGCATCCTGCATGGCTACCCTGTCCGGATAGAACTCCGCGTAGCTCTTGGCCCTGTCGACCTGTTGTCCATCTGGGTCTGCCAAATGGTTGAAAAGTATCTTTTCAGTCAGCGTGAGGCCTCTCCCGAGTCTTTTCCTGCCGATCGCGACTCTTTCGTCGAGGCGGGAGTAGACGGATTCGACAAGATCTCGGGGAGTCCCCGCTGTCACCTTTGCCACAATGCTCTCCTTGGTTTGGGCTTGCTATAATACAAGTATAAGACAGGTCGGTCCTAGATACCTAAATATCGCGACGGAACTTCGGTCGAAGATTATAGACGGCACTTTCGGTGCGAACCAGGTCATGCCGAGCGAGGCTGTTCTCTCAACGCTCTACGAAGCATCGCGAATCACTGTGCGCAAGGCTCTCGAAGTTTTGCGCAAAGAGGGATACGTTGACTCCAGGCAAGGTTTCGGATGGCTCGTGGTGTCACCTCCGCTAAGGCAGATTTTGGGGCGTTTTTCCACCATTGAGGAGCAGATGGCGGAGATGGGTGTTCGTCCACGACGAAAGGTTCTGGATTCAGAGATCTGCTCAGCGAATCCGCAGATTGCGCAGATATTAGGCGATCAGGAGATGCTCCGAGTTCGGAGAGTAAACCTCGCGGACGAGCTGCCATTCGCCCGCGTGACGGTGTGGATCCCCTCGATAATGGCCAAGGACTTCTCACTTAGTGACTACGAGAAGAACTCATTTTACGAACTGCTTGCCTCTAGGAATGTGATCAAAAGACCCCTGTCACGGGCTTTGCAAACGATCAGCGCAATAGCGATCTCTTTAGAAGATGCCAAGCTGCTGGGAGTTCCCGTTGGATCACCGGCCCTGAGGTGTCTGAGGACGACCTACGATTCTGCTGGCGAAGCGGTCCTGTTCTCAGAGTATGTATTTCCGGGCCATCTCACTGAGTTTGTCATCGAACTAGTGGGTGGGGTGACCTCGATTGCCCCTTCGGGCTTGCGTCTCGTCGATTGAGGCCGGATTGCCGTTATTCCGCTTTGGGCCACTTGGAGCTGCTTGCCACCTTTGTCGCCTTTGACTTTGTCCGGCTCCACTCATCTCTCCAGCCCTTGGTATCTGGTCCCCGGAGTTCAGGCGTGGCGTGACGGGTTTCGGTGATTCTGGCCGTCCACCAGTCGGTTTCGAGCTCGTATGAAAGCTGGTCTACTGCGCTTTGGATTCGTTGTGTGAATTCTCGGACATCCTCACCTGCTCCCAAGCTCAATGGGAAGCCAAAGTTTATCGATGTGGGGCCGGGCGTAAATGACTTCGAATTCTTGCCAAGGGCATCGTAAGTGCCTTTGATGTAAACGGGGATCACTGACGCACCCGACTTCTTTGCCAGCTGGGCGATTCCAGCCTTGAAGCTCTGTCCGAAGCCGTCAGGAGTCCGACCCCCCTCAGGAAATATGATTAGTGACCAGCCATCTTTTAGCAGGGATTCGGCGAGTTCTGCGGACTTCCTGTTGACTCTATTGCGTTCGATTGGTATCGCGCCAGCGAGGCCGGACCATAGCGCGGCCTTCCATGTGCGATCGAAGAAGTAGTCGGCCCCTGCTCCAATGACGGTCTTGTGCCTGTACCGGACGGGAAGATGGGAGGCGAGCAGCGGGGTATCTAAGTGCGAAGAGTGGTTTGCGGCGAATATAACCGGTATGGGGGCGTCTTTGATCCTGTCCACCCCATGTACGGTGGGAGGGATGAGAGCTTTGATCAGCGGCCTTGCCACACCGTCCAAGAAGAGGGCTCGCACCATTCTAACGGGATACGATCTTGACCATTCAGTATCGTAGTTTGCTCCAAGCTTGGACCTTTTCGGGGTACGAGCGACGGTAGAAGGCCAGGTTGGCGCGGCAAATGGAAATCCAGGCAAGGAATCGGATGCAGCCTTTGTAAGTTTTTTAGCTTTGTGATCCAAGACTTTTCCTAATTCTGTGATGAGGCGACTTCACCGGACACTACTTTACATCCGCCATTAGCAGAGGCGGGGAGTGGAGATGGGTTAGTGTCGGGTCGGGCCCTACGAAGCTTTGGGCTATCTCAAGTGCGTCGGACATTGTCGTCGCGCTCAGGAAACCCAATCGATGTACGGTTTTCGGGTCTCCACCGAGAACTATCACAGCTCCCAAGTGATCGAGTGCGTGGGCGCCCCAATACCACATATAGAAGGGGTGAACGCCGTGATAGGCGTGCCCGGTCCTGTAGAGATGGATGTACCATGGGTCTGTGGCGAAGGCGTTCTCGTACTTGCTTTCGATCTCGATAGGATCGGTTGTATCTGAGAGCACGTTGTCGAAGAAGTCAATGTAGCTGGGGTGGAATGTCGGATCGAATTCTCGACGGGTTGGATGGCTAAGTATCAGAACTCCGCCTTTGCGGACTAGAGGCTTGCCCTTGTACATGTTGAAAAAGTATCCGAGCCCCAGGCAATATACGAGTATCGGATTCATGATCGAATTGACGTTGTAGGGGCCGATATACGGAAGCCCCATTGTAAGGATATCGGTCTGTCCATGTACTTCGACGAGTTGCTGACGGTAGACGTTTTTGATTGTCATGTCGTGGACGGCTTCGACCTCTCCAGCAGTCACCCCCGTCAGCTGGTACGGGGATCTTATCGTGTGGAGCACCTTTCTGCTCAGCCAAGGAGGTGACTTCTCGAGTGCAGTCGAGGCGGCTATGAACGCTGCCCGGTCCCGAAGTTTCCACTCCCACTCCCGCTTCTGCAGAAATGAAAAAGATTCCGGGAAGGTGTTCGTGTTCAGTGTTGTCTCAACCTGAAATATCTTGACTCCTGCATCTCTAATGAGTCTTCCCATCCTCCAGTTCGAGGAGTGCAGTTGAGAGTTGTGCGGGTCCATGAACGAAGTTGAATGCACCATGGTCTTGACGTTGTGGTGATGCCGGAGGCTTTTGTACGAGGCCAAGCCGGTGGCGACGCTCTTGTGTCCTCCGTCCATCGATACGAGGTTCACATTGACGTAGACGAGCAGATCGGACGTTGCCGCCCTTTTGTTAATTTCGACATCTTCACCCTTGTCGGTCAGGCCCAGGTGAATGAGGTTTGAAGGGTCCTCAGCGTCATGCTGGGTCAGCCTGCCCATCTTTGCAAACGAGTCGTAGATTCGGTCTCCAAGGATATGGCGCAGTTCAGACTCTGTCATCCTTCGATGAAGGGCCAGAGCTGCTATGAGAACTACGTCATCCACGCCTTTCGCCGCAGCCATGTCGAGTATCTGTTCTATGACCAGCTGGCGGACATCCGGCGACTGCATTGAGGGCAGAGGGAGCGAAAGGTCGTCGAAGGCGATGGAAAGGCGCATCTCTGGAAACAGGAGACTCGACAGCGGTTGGCTATCGCCGACCGGATTCTCGAGGGCATCGGCTACGGCGGCTATAGGGTCCTTAATCGCTTCCAACGGCTCGGGCGGGTATATCACTCGAGATCCAATCGGGAGCTTCTCCAATCGGAAGCCTTCGCCATGCCAGAAAAGCGCGGGCGGTGTGGATCTGTCCACTTCAAGAATAAATCCAGGCCGAGGGCTCATCTTTGCTGATTCCAACTTTCTCTATTGTGTCCTTTGCGCATGTCAAAGGCGATCTTTACCGATCCTCGCTTCCCAGCGTTCAAGGCGTGTTCAATTGCCATCTCGTAGTCGTCCAACCGATAGGTGGCACTCAGGAGTTTTGAAAGGCCTATGCTTTGTGAGAAGCGGGCGGCGAGCTCGAAGGTGGAAACCCTCTCTCCCTCCAGGTTCTCGATGCCGTAGGCGTAGCTGCCTCTGATCGATATCTCTTTCATCCAAAGTGGTGTCAAATCGACTTTCTGCTCTTTCGGCATACCGATGAGGATAACGTCTGCGCCTGGCGCAGCCACCTTCAGTGCCTGTTCGATGGTTGACGACGAGCCCACAGCGTCAAAGACTATTCCAAATCCATCTGTTGGCTTGTCAGTCGCGAGCATTTGCGCACTGCGGATGGCTCGTGCCTGTCGATAGAGCTCGGATTCAGCGCTCACCGCGGTTGCACCGAGCTCTAAAGCGAGTTCTCTCTGATGAGGATACTTGGCGGTGGCAATGATCTCGGCGTTCGGGTGTATCGCCCTAAGAGCTGCGATGGTCAGCAGTCCTAAAGTCCCCGACCCGATCACGGCCACCTGTGTATTGAGGTCGTTGCCGATGGACATGGCGGCATGAACGGCGCAAGCAAAGGGTTCGAGCAATACGGCATCCTCGTCACTGAGGGTATCTGGAATGTCGAAGAGCTGTGCCGGATGTGCCACCAGCTCCTGAGACCAGCCGCCGGACGTCTCCTCGCAGAAGCCG
>JAJYVK010000065.1 GCA_021792075.1 Actinomycetes bacterium
GAAAATTACTTTATCAGGTTGAACGCTTCACCTGGAGCAGCTTAGAAGATAGCCTTGAAAACCCCTGAGGTACACACGCTAACCCATGAACCGAAACGACCGGCGAGCGCAGTTGCCGTCTAGGGCTAAGCACCAAATCCCGAAAGCGCTGGATCAGTGTTGCTCGTCGTCCCCGGGCTGCCTCAGTTCATCGTCATCGGCGTTCGCCGCACCGACATCGTCAACCGGCGCGCCACTCGTAGCATGTCCGTCCAAATCCACTTCGGAAGGCGCTGTATCGCCGACATGAGACTCAAGGTGCTCGTGAAGCTGGGAAAAGTCCTCGTCAGAAAATTCCGGAGACAGGCTCTCCTCCGACAGCTGGCTCTCCACATCGACGGATTCGGGCGCCTTGACTACGCTCCTCCGATCGAATACCAGCTCAATTCCGGGCGCCACCTCAACTACAGTCAGGTCTTGCGAGATCCTGTTCACGCGCCCATAGATCCCGGATCTGGTAAGGACCCGGTCACCTTCAGCAATCCTCTGCTGTTCCGCCTGAGCGGCTTTCAGCTTCGCTTGCTTGGGCCTGATTATAAGGAAATAGAAAATTGCGAAAATCAGGATCGGTAAAATTAAACTCACAGAAAATACTCCATATTAATAGGACGAATTACAAGTCTAATTCCCCAAAGCCATACCACCCGACCGTGCATGTGCGCAACCCTGGCTCGACGGGAAAATGTCCTAACGGGTAAAGCTATCACATCTACGGAAGTATTTGTCTTCAAACGCAAACATCTAGTGCATAGCAAAAGGCTGTGAGCTACAACGCTGCCCATGCCCGTTTATCCCTGGGTTGATAAGATCTGCCCCTAATTACGCATAGTCGATCTTTGCTCCACTGCTACTACGGCATTGACGAGAGTCGAGGTTCCTTCTTCAGCCTCGTCCTGGGTGATAGAGAGGGGCGGTGCAATCCTGAGCACATTTCCCTCCACGCCGCCCTTTCCTATGAGGAGGCCCATCGATTTGGCCTCCTCCAACACCTCGTCGGCGCCAGATGGAGACGGCACAAGACCTCCTGACTCCACGATCTCAATGCCAATCATCAAGCCCTTGCCTCTGACCTCAGCAACTATGGTCGAGCCCCTCAGCTCTTTACGAAGCCGCGACATCATATATTTGCCGATGTGAGCAGCGTTGCTTTGCAGCTGGTTGTCGGTAAGATATCTCAGATTGGCAAGGCCGGCAGCGGTTGCAAGCGGGCTACCCCCGAATGTGGAGATCGATGAGCCCGGCAGAAAGTCCATAATCTCGGGCTTGGCTATTACTCCAGCCAATGCAAGCCCGTTTCCTACGCCCTTGGCGAAGGTTATGATATCGGGCACCAGTCCATGAGCCTGGTATCCCCAAAAATGATCTCCAGTTCTGCCCCATCCGGTCTGGACCTCGTCAGAGATGAAGAGTATTCCATACTCATCAAGTACTTCTTTAATTGCCCCAAAATAGCCGTCCGGCGGGAGAGTGAAGCCGCCAACCCCCTGTATTGGCTCCGCTATAAGGGCGGCAATCTTTGAGCCGGTGCCATTCGATATGAGATCACGCAGATCCTCCACCCCCCTTCGGACATATTCCCCGTCCGAAAGGCCGCTGAGCGGGCCGCGAAGTCGAGAACCGCCGAGGATGTAACCTACGTTGAGAGGGTAATAGCTGGACGGAGAGTAGCCAGGATTACCTGTGACCGCCATGGATAGCAGGGACCGACCGTGATAGCTTCCACGCACTGCCAAGACGGTGTTCGACTCCCGGTAGCAGCTTGCCAAAAGAAGTGCAGTATCGTTGGCTTCGGTTCCAGAGGTAGTGAAAAAGACCTTGGCGTCCTCTATGCCCGAGAGCTTTGAGATCTCCTCCGCCAGTTCGATCATCGGCGAGATGAGATAGAGAGTCGATGAGTGAATCATCCTCGAAGCCTGATCATTTATTGCAGCTACCACTTCTGGAACCGAATGGCCTGTCATGGTTGTCAATATCCCGCCAAAAAAATCGAGATAAGTTCTTCCCTCGGCATCGGTTACGTGGCGGCCCTTGCCAGATACCAGCTCGATCGGGTCTGAGTAGTACAGCGTCAACCAATTTGGCAGTACCTTGTTGTGTCTGGCCAGCGCACTCCTCTGATCCATCCGAATCCCCTCGACCTAGAGCGTAGTCTTTACAAGAATCCCGCCATCCACGGTGCACGAACACCCGTCGGGACACTCTGCGACACACACTGTAGCACTTGTCGAAAACGGATAGCTCATTCGAAGCTCGGCCCCAGCTACTCGGAAAAAAGCGATGCGCCCTGTGCGGGTGGCTCAAGACCTAGGTGCCGCCAGGAAAGCGGACCGGCGACTCTACCACGAGGAGTGCGCACCAAAAGCCCACATTTCATCAGAAATGGCTCATAGACGTCCTCTATAGTCTCTGGTTGCTCGCCGACTGTCACCGCCAAAGTAGAAAGTCCCACCGGATGGCCGGAAAAGGTCCTGCAAAGGGTGTTGAGAATAGCCCTATCAACCTTGTCGAGCCCCAGCTCGTCCACCCCGAAAACATCCAACCCCTCCCGAGCCGTCTCTTTCGTGATCCTGCCGTCGGACTTGACCTCGACAAAGTCGCGAACGCGGCGCAAAAGACGATTGGCCAGGCGTGGAGTACCTCGTGAGCGTGACGCTATCTCGCTCGCCCCCTCCTCGTCAGTATCGACTCCGAGTATCTTGCTTGACCTTTCAACGATCTGCCGAAGTTCCTCCACCTTGTAAAAGTCGAGCCGAGCCACAAAGCCGAATCTGTCACGGAGCGGACCAGTGATCATTCCCGTTCTGGTAGTCGCCCCCACCAGGGTAAATTCTGGCAGCTCGAGCCTTATCGACCTGGCAGTGGGACCCTCACCAATGATGATGTCAAGTTTGAAATCCTCCATCGCTGGATAGAGAATTTCGGCGACGGCTGTCGACAGACGATGAATCTCATCGATGAAAAGCACATCTCCGCGATGAAGGGAGGTGAGGATGGCAGCAAGGTCACCACCCCTGAGCAGGGCCGGACCGGAAGTGACCCTGAAGCCCGTCCCCATCTCATGGGCGACAATAGACGCCAAAGAGGTCTTTCCAAGACCCGGAGGGCCAGCAAAGAGAAAGTGATCTGCCGCCTGGCCACGTCTCTTTGCTGCTTCTAGGACTATATACAAATGGTTTTTAAGGTCTTGCTGTCCAACGAACTCCGTCAATGACATCGGACGCAGCGAGCTGTCGACTGACGCCTCCAGATCCTGAAGTTCCGGACTCACCTCGCGTCTGGCGCCTTCTAGGGACAGTTGATCTTCCACATTGGCGCCGGACAGCACTTCTTTCCTTGGACTCACGCCTACAACTCCTTCAAGCAGTATTTCAACATCTCTTCGAGGGAGAATTCAGCTGGCACCTTCTCTATAACCCCGCGTATCTGATCCTGGGTATAACCGAGCGAGATTAGCGCTAATCTCAGATCTCCAACAACGCTACCACTCGAACCGGAACCCGATCCAACATCTACCGAGCCAAGCTGGTCGAGCCTCCCCTGCATCTCGACGATCAATCGCAGTGCAGTCTTCGGACCCACTCCTGGAACCGTCTTCAGCACCGCGTGGTCGTTAGCTGCAATCGCGGCAACAAGCTCGTTCCGCGAGATCGAGGAGAGTATCGAAAGCGCCAGAGAAGGGCCTACACCCTGAGCAGTTCTAAGAGCCTCGAACCAGTTCTTGTCCTGGCTCGTTTCAAAGCCATAAAGAGTCATCGCATCTTCTCGCACCGACATCGATATTGAAAGCTTGACCTCCTGCCCAAGCTGGAGACGGGACAGAAGATCAGTCGGACAATGCACCAGGTAGCCCACCCCCCCAACATCAACTACAACTAAATTTGGAGGGGTAATCTGATCTACAACACCTTTTAGCGACCCAATCACACGCTCTCCGATCGGCCTGAAGCGCGAAGCGCACTCTGAAATGAATGGTTTGCAAGATAGCAGAATGCCAAGCCAAGCGCGTCGGCCACATCTGGAGGACGTGGGATCTTCTCCAGCTTGGCAAGAACCTGAATCATTCTCTGAACCTGCAGCTTGTCCGCAGATCCATACCCGGCGACGGCCAATTTCACCTCGCTGGCAGAGTACTCCACTATCTCGCATCCTGCCTCAAAGGCGGCAAGGAGAATCACTCCGGAAGCCTGACCAACCGACATGGCGGTCTTCGCGTTGCTCCGAAACAAGATCCTCTCGATAGCGACGACTTCCGGCTTGAGTTCTGAAAGAATTTCTTGCACGTCGTGAAGAAGAATCGAGAGCCTCTCTGGAACTGCAAGCTCCCTGGGAGTGGTGATAAGGCCAGCCGATACAACCTCGGTAGACCTCACGGTCTGCCTGACCGCACCGTAGCCACATCGAGATAATCCTGGATCAATCCCTAGCACGAACATTTGTTCGATATTACCCCATAAAAGTGTCGATGGAAGACATTTTTGGGATAATTCACCTGGCCTGCCTGACGGCCTCTATCAGCGCCGACGTGGGATCGAACGTCAAACCAGCAGTAGTGCGGCGCGCATAAGAGATCTTTCCTAGTCTATCGATTACAAACACCGACCGCCGGTAGAAGCCCAGCGGACCCAGTATTCCGTACTTTTTACCCACCGACCTTTTCTCATCGGACAGCAAAGGAAAGCCGATCGACTGGTCCTCGAGAAAGCTCCTGTGGGAATCAATCCCCTGTGGAGAGATCCCCAGGACTATCGCGCCCAAGTCCTCGAAGCTCTCTTTGTCCAGCGTGTATGAACGCAGCTGGGTAGTGCAGATCGGAGAGTTGTCCGCCGGGTAGAAGACCAGCACAACAACACTCCCAAAAAAATCTCTAAGCGAGTACTGCCCGCCGGGAACACCTTCCAGAGTGAATTCGGGAGCCTCATCACCCACACCTACAACGTTCTCCACCGACTATACGCTCACCGATTCCATGATGGCGTCCGGGATGTCGAAGTTGGAGTAGACATTCTGTACGTCATCATTGTCTTCCAGGGCATCCATCAGTTTCAGGACCTTTTTGGCCTCGCTCTCCTCCGCGATCTCTACAGTCGAATTCGGGAGCATAACAAGCTCGGCACCAAGAACCACAAAACCGGCTTTCTCGAGGCCGCCTCTTACCGCGGACAGACTTCCGGGAGCACAAACTACCTGCCATTGATCGCTCAGATCCTGCACGTCCTCCGCGCCCGACTCCAGTGCGGCCAGAGTCAGAGAATCTTCGTCGGCTGAACGATCGATCGCGATGACACCTTTTCGCTCGAACTGCCACGACACCGCGCCCGGCTCCGCCATGGAACCTCCGCTCTTGGAGAATATGCTCCTAACATCCGCCCCGGTACGGTTCCTGTTGTCGGTAAGGCACTCAACAATTACCGCGATGCCTCCGGGACCGTACCCTTCGTAGTTGATCGCCTCATATCTAACCCCATCCAGCTCTCCAGTCCCACGCTTGATCGCTCGTTCTATTGTGTCCAGAGGCACGGACGCCTCTCGCGCCTTGGTGAACATGGTCCGAAGAGTCGCATTCGAGTTAACGTCTCCTCCGCCCTCGCGCGCAGCGACTTCAACCTGTCGTATTAGCTTGGCAAAGAGCTTTCCACGAGCCTTGTCTTGAGCGCCCTTTTTATGCTTTATCGTTGCCCATTTTGAGTGGCCAGACATCTGGATATCTCCCTTAGTTTCTCTACAAAAGTTCGAGGAAAAGCTTGTGAAGCCGATCCTCGCCAACTAGCTCTGGGTGAAACGAGGAAACGATCACCTTATTTTGTCGACAGATCACCGGAACCAGTTTGTCCGGAGAATCTGCAAAGCTATAGGTCACGCTCGACAAGACCTCTACCTCACTCGATACCTTCTCGACGACAGGAGCCCTGATGAATAGCGCTCTCATTGGGCCGTCCTCTATGCCAGATACCGTGAGACTGGTCTCGAATGAAGCCACCTGGCGTCCAAATCCATTCCGTCGCACCACGATGTCGATGGCATCCAGGCTCATCTGATCCTCCCGGCCGTCCACGACCGAATTTGCCAACAGAATCATCCCGGCGCAGGTCCCGAACGCAGGTAACCCCTCGTGCAGCAGGGCCCTGAGCGGTTCATAGATCCCGGACGACTGAAGAAGCATGGAAATCGACGTCGACTCACCGCCAGGAATAATTATTCCGTCAACATCCAAATCGCCAGGAGTCTTGACCATCACAGAATCGATAGCCAGCTTATCCAAAATGGCTAGGTGACTGATGAAGTCACCTTGAAGAGCAAGAACACCTATCCTCATTCCCGATCTCAGACAATCCTTCCGAAACAGCTACCAGCCACGCTCAGCAAGCCTGACTTCAATCTCGTCCATCTCAATTCCGACCATTGGAGCTCCGAGATTCCGCGACACTCTGAGAAGCACTGAAGGCTCTTGAAAATGTGTTGTAGCTTCGACTATTGCGCGAGCTCTCTTTGCAGGGTCACTGCTCTTGAAGATTCCCGACCCGACGAACACAGCTTCGGCACCTAACTGCATGACCAAAGATGCGTCAGCCGGCGTAGCCAGACCTCCCGCGCAAAATAGTGGAACGGGCAGTTTACCCGCCTCGGCCACCTCCCGCACCAGCTCTAGTGGAGCCTGCAGATTCTTCGCCCAGGAGTATATCTCCGCAGAGTCGGCTTGTGTGAGTTTGCGGATGTCCCCAATTATAGATCGCAGGTGCCGAACGGCCTCGACAACATTACCGGTGCCGGCCTCTCCCTTGGAACGGATCATAGCGGCACCCTCGGAAATCCTCCTCAAAGCCTCGCCGAGGTTGGTAGCTCCACAAACGAATGGCACGGTGAACTTCCACTTGTCAACGTGATGAGCCTCGTCGGCCGGTGTGAGCACCTCAGATTCGTCGATGTAGTCAACTTGAAGCTCTTGAAGAATCTGAGCCTCTGCAAAATGCCCAATGCGGGCCTTTGCCATCACTGGGATAGTAACCGTCCTCTGAATCTCCTCAATCAGAACTGGGTCGCTCATGCGCGCAACGCCACCCTCTCGCCGGATGTCAGCGGGAACCCTCTCCAGCGCCATCACGGCCACGGCACCTGCGTCCTCAGCTATCTTGGCCTGTTCTGCGTTGACAACATCCATTATGACGCCGCCCCGCAACATCTCGGCAAGTCCGCGCTTAACCGATGACCCACCCGTCACATTTGTTGATAATTCAGTGTGGTCCAAAATATCCTCCAAAATCTAAATTCTAATTCGCAATAACTCTCATCAGCGCGGAGATGCCTCTAGGAACCTGAGGTATGCGTACCGATCGGTGCAAACTCGACCCAGGTTCTTCCTGGTGCGAGCTTGATGGGCTGGCCAGATGAATCTGTGAACGTCGTAACCGCATGCTCGGACGCCTTAGACCAGGTCCCGGTGGCCTCTTCGCCACCAGAGAGAAAGATTGCATTACCGCTGCCGACTGAGTGGGCCTGCGGCACGGGGTTGCCAGCAGGATCTACGAACCCTGTATTCGTGTAGTTGACAAACTCTATAATCACGTTCGTGGCACTCTCCGGTGATCCCTGCGGGTTTTTCTGCAATACCCCGTTTGTGCTCCTCGTCCAAAAACCTCCACTTGGGTTCCAGCTCCATAGATCGTTAGCATTTCCGGAGATATCGACCTTGAAGCTGCTGATAGGCTGAACTCCTGAAGCCTCGAATGGAGTGCCTGCCTTTCTGAACTCGAACAGCTTGGGAGGGAGCTTTGCATTCAAACCAGCTTTTTTTGCATCTGCGTAGAGAGTTGTAGTCGAGGTGTAAAGGTTGTGAGGCGCTGGACGGCTGGACAGACGATAATAGGCACCTCCAAGGACGTATGCCCCAACGTCTGTGATTCCGGAGTTGCGAATGTCT
>JAJYVK010000066.1 GCA_021792075.1 Actinomycetes bacterium
ACTGTTTGTATGATGTTGTAAAAGGCGGAATTGGAGTTAAGGCCGGCAAAGGCGGAGCCGTTGTTGTTCGTGACGGAGGTGAATGAGTAGAGGATCTCGGAAAAGCCGTGTGGCCCTTTGTTGAGAGGCGCTACCTGTCCTGCGTGGACCGAGACAGCTATTGCGGTCAGCACCAGCACCGTTATCGGCATCACCAACGTTCCCAGAGCAGCCAGCTTGACCTCGGTGGCTTGAATTTTCTTGCCTAAATACTCCGGGGTTCTGCCCACCATCAATCCGCCTATGAAAACCGCGATTATCGCGTAGATGAGGATGGTGTAGAGGCCGCTCCCGACTCCTCCCGGGGTGACCTCACCTAGCATCATGCCGGTCATGGTCGCGAATCCGCCCATCGGGTTGTAGGAATCGTTCGCTGAATTGACGCTTCCGGTGGAGGTTTGGGTGGATGTCACGTTATAGAGAGCGGAGGAGGTATCTCCGAATCGAACCTCTTTGCCTTCCATATTCCCTGTGGTTTGATGTGTAAGCCCCGCAGCTGACACTGCAGGATTTGACTGATGCTCCGCGATGGCTCCTATCGCGAGCCATGAGCCGAAGATTATTGTCATGGCTGCGAGTATCGTCACACCTTGGCGAATGCTTCCAACCATCTTCCCAAAGGTATATGTCAACGCCACGGGAATGCACAGGATAAGAGCGATTGATAAAAAGTTCGTGAGTCCAGTTGGGTTTTCAAAGGGATCGGCGCCATTGGCGTTGAAGAATCCACCTCCGTTGGTACCCAACTGCTTGATCACTTCCTGAGAGGCCACCGGGCCCCGCGGGATGGTTTGACTGAAGTTGTTCAGGGCATCGTGTATGTGAACCGGTCCCCCAAATGTTTGCAAAGCACCTTGGGCCATGAAGACTACTGCTGCGAGAAAGGAGATGGGAAGAAGGATATAGACAATGCCACGCGTGAGGTCGACCCAGAAGTTTCCAATAGTCTTGGAACCCTTTCTAGAGAATCCACGTATCAGTGCCACTGCCACGGCAATTCCCGCCGATGCACTGACAAAGTTTTGAACGGCCAGAGCGCCCATCTGGGACAGGTAGGACATGGTGGTCTCGCCTGCATAGTTTTGCCAGTTGGTATTGGTGACGAATGAGACTGCTGTGTTCCATGCGAGTGCAGGAGTGACGTTGGGGAGGTGCTGGGGGTTGAAAGGAAGGTATGCCTGGGTTCTCAGGATCAGGTAGGTGACGAGAATCGCCAATCCGGAGAAAACTATCAAGGAGGCGGTGTAACGTTGCCAGGACTGCTCTGCTTCTGGGTTGACTCCCATGAGACGATAAAATGGCCGTTCGATGAACGCAGCCCACTTGACTCGACCCTCATAGACCGCTGTCATGTACTGGCCTAAAAAGCGCCAGGCAACTGCCAAAGTCACGACCAGTGCGACGAGCGTCCAAACAAATCCCATCAGAACCACTCGGCTTTGAACATAGCCAGTCCGAGGTACAGAAATATCGCTACGGAAATTACGAGCAGGGCTAGATCGACCGCGCTCATACTCGCTCCAAAGCCCATGTCAGGCCTAGCATCGCTGCAACGAAGGTTAATGTCCCAATAACAACCAAAATATCGCTCATGGAGACAACGTTATGAAGCTATTCGTAAACGAAAAGACAATATTTCGCTCTAGGGGGTTAATAAGATATCAACATTAATTTGCGGACAATTGCTAGGAGTCCTCGGTCGTATCCAGTAGCTGATATCCAATTCCTGGCTTTGTCCTGATTATTTTTCCCTCAGGGTCATTCAGCTTTTTTCTCAACCTGTTTATGTAGACCCGAAGATAGTGGGTCTCTTCACCATATCCTCTGCCCCAGATGTCTCTAAGTATCTGATGGTGGGTATAGACCTTTCCGGAATTCTTGGCGAGGTAAAGGAGAATATCGAACTCGCGTGCTGTGAGCTCGATCGGCACGCCAGCGTTAGTGACCTGTCGCCTTTCGAGATCAACTTCAATGTCTCCCACCTTTACCAGCGTTGCTCCGTTGTGGTCGGAACGGTTTCTGGCGTGGCGGAGTGCTACTCGGATTCGTGCATCGAGTTCGGCCATCCCGAATGGCTTCGTCACGTAGTCATCGGCGCCGGCATCCAGCGCCTCCACTTTTCGGGTCTCGTCTTCTGCCGCCGAGAGCACGAGTATAGGTGTCTCGCTGTATGACCTCAACTGGCGGCAGAACTGGATGCCGTCGATATCGGGCAGGCCCATGTCCAGAAGTATCAGATCCGGTGAGAACAAGACTGCCTTGGTAAGGCCATCCTTGCCGGTTGCGGATACGGCAGTGTCATACCCTTTGGCGCCGAGCCCGATCTCGAGTGCTCTCAGAAGGGATCGGTCGTCATCGACCAAAAGTATCTTCGTCATCTAGATACCTCCTTTCGTCGAAGGGCACGAGCGGAAGAGAGAAGCTGAAGCGGGCTCCTCCGGAAGGCGAATTCTCAACGCTGATCTGGCCGCCATGGGCGCTGACAAAGGCTTTGGCTATTGCGAGACCGATCCCGGCGTGGCTTGAGTCGGAGTCTTTACTGAACATTTCGAAGACGTGCTCCATAAGCTGTGGCGGAACGCCGGGTCCTTGATCGGTTACGGTTACGAAAACCTCACTGTCTCGTGGCGCTACTTCGATTGCAACCGGCTTTCCCTTCGGTGAGTGTCGCAACGCGTTGTCTAAAAGGTTTGCTATAACTTGAGAGATAAGCACATGGTCTGCGGAAACAAAGAGGTCGCTGGGTGATTCTGGCACCGAAACCTGCGCTCTGGCCCGGTCGTCACCAAGTGCGGTGAGCCCTTCCTCTATTAGATCCGAAATTTCGATGATTTCATTGTTAGGGGTCATTACTCCAGCTTCGATTCGCGTCATGTCCAGGAGGTTGACGACCAGTCTTGACAATCGGTCGGTTTCGGTGGATATGGTGTCTAGGAGCTCTCTCGTCTGTGCTTGGTCAAGATTGACGGAAGGGTCGTTAAGCCCTGAGGCGGCCGCCTTGATCGAGGCGAGAGGGGTGCGTAGATCATGCGAGACGCTGCTCAACAGTGCTCTGCGCCATTTGTCTGTCTCTGTTAAAAGCTGCGCTTCGAGGGCTTGCTCTTTGAGTTGAGCCTGTTCTATGGCAAGTGCTGCGTGGTTGGCGAATGTAGAGAGCAGCTGGATATCGGGGTTTTGAGCGAGTGCACCCTGCATCACCAGTAGGCCGACTGGTTTTCCTGCGACTGTGAGAGCAATGGAGAAAAGACTCTGGGAATCACGATCAGAATGGCGCAACAAAGCGGCGGGAAATCCGCTTTCCGGAATCAGTTCGTGTAGTTCGTTTGCGGTCACGGGGCGTCCCGCGGTTGCACCGACCTCAAGTCTTTCGGGGCCCTGAAGCAGAAGCAGGACCGCCTCGAATTGAAACGTCTGCTGGACGCTGCTGGTGACGGTATCGAGCAACTCGGTCAGCTCGTGCTCTCCCAGAAGCAGCTTGGAGAGTTCGAAAAGCTGGCGTGCATGTATTTCACCTTCGACGGCGACGGAGCGAGCGTCCTTCATGTTCGCAACCACTCTTGAGACGATGATGACAACCGCCACGTATACACCGAGCGCAATCCAGTTCTGCGTTTGGCCGACGTTCAGGGTGTAGTAAGGGGGGATGAATACAAAGTCGTAAATTACAAATCCAGCTACAATACCTACTAGTCCAACGCCAAAGCCGCCGACAACTACTCCTAGGATCACAGGTATCACAAGAACCAAGGCAGCCGTCGCAACGCTGATGTGGGATCGAAATGGAAACATTGCCAGCGTTACAATGAGGAAGGAGGCCGTGGTAAGCGCGATTCCTTTGATCTGGTCACGCCGCGATTTACGACTGTTGAGCACAAGGCTATCCTACTTTGGTAGGGTGCGAGTGGGCGTTAAATTGCCAGAAGACGGCAATTGATCAGGAGGAGGTGTGTGAAGGCGGCTGGAACGGCTGAAGATAGCGCATCACTCGTGGAACCGGCTGGCAGATTTCGGATCTATCTTGGGGCGGCTGCCGGGGTTGGAAAGACCGTGGCCATGCTCGATGAAGGACAGCGTCGGCTCAGCCGGGGTGCCGATGTAGTTATTGGACTCGTCGAAACCCACGAGAGACCTTTTACCGCGAAAAAGCTCGAAGGATTCGAGGTTGTACCCAAAAAGACCGTTACGTACAAGGGGAAGCAGTTTAGTGAACTTGATTTGGACGCAGTTCTAAAGCGGCACCCTGAAGTAGTTCTGGTGGACGAGCTTGCGCACACCAATGTTCCCGGCAGCGGCCGCAACGCGAAGCGATGGCAGGATGTGCTGGAGATCCTTGACGCGGGGATCAGCGTAATTACCACGGTAAACATCCAGCACCTTGAGTCGCTGGCAGACGCCGTGGAAGCGATGACTGGCGCGAAGGTGAAAGAGAGGGTGCCTGACTGGGTGGTGCGCCGGGCTGATCAGATCGAATTGGTCGACTCATCGCCGGAGCAGCTGAGACGCCGACTGCTTCATGGCAACGTGTATCCGCTGGATAAGGTCACCACGGCGTTGACGCACTTCTTCCGTCATGAGAATCTTGCGGCACTTAGGGAGCTCTCGCTCAGATTCATGGCGGATGAAACCGAAGAAGAGATGATTCATTATCTCGCCCGATTGAATCGCGAGGGGCAGTGGGAGACAACTGAGAGGATCATGGTTGCCGTCACCGGAATAGCCGGCTCGGAGCAGATTCTCCATCGTGCGGCTAGGATTGCCGCACGGACGCGATCGGATTTGAAGGTTGTGCATGTCGTGGCGGATGAGACGACTTCGAAGGGCTTAGAGGCCAATCTAGAGACTCTGAAGGCTGTCGCAGCCAATCTCGGTGCTCAGTGGGTTGAACTTCATGGCGACGATATAGCGGAGACCCTGGTCCACTACGCCCAAGAGGAGCGCATAACGCAGATCGTGATCGGATCAACAATGAAGAGCCGTTTAGTGGAGTTGATGAAGGGTTCCATTCACAAAAAGCTCATGCGCGCCGCTGCTGAATACGGGATCGATGTTCACATTATCGCAAGACGCCAACTTGCTCTCGAATACACTGCCCCCGGCAATGGTCTAGAGGATTAGTCATGGCGTGATTCACCTTCCCGGGCTTGCGCGCGAAGGTGTTGGTTTCGTCGATCCGCGATCGAAGGTCCAAAGGACTATTATGAGTAGCCCTGACGCGGCTCCGACAGAAGTGGTGGCAAGCCATCCTCCTTGTTGCCAGGCATAACCTGCGAGAGCAGAGCCAATTCCTCCACCCACGAAGTAAAGGGTCATGTAGGAGGAGTTGATGCGCGATCTGGCACTGGGGTCTACCTTGTATATGATGCTCTGATTGGATATATGCACGGTTTGAAAAGCACCGTCTAAGAGAATGATCCCAACTGCCAAGAGCCAGAGCGTAGTTCCGAAGATATACGATACTGCAAAGCCGATGACTACAAGCACTCCTCCAAGGCCAGTAGTCAGTCTCGTTCTACCTCTGTCTGCTGCATGACCTGTAAGGCGGGCGGCAAGTGCACCTGCAACGCCGAACAGGCCAAAGAGACCAATGGTTCTTGGCGGGAAGTGGTACTGCGGTCCAGCTAAATAGAACGAGAGCGAAGTCCAAAGCATAGTGAAGCCTAGGAAGCTTAGCATTCCGTAGATGCCCCTCAACTGGAGCGTGCGATGATGAAAAAAGATCCGTACTGTCGAGAGGAGAATCGTCCGTATCTTATCCTCGGGGTGTTTTGCCTCGATATCCGGCAGCATTTTGAGGAGTGCAAACCCCATCGCAGCCATGAGGCCTGAAGCTGTGAGAAAGACCGCGGATGTACCCAGGGCATCGGCGATTATGCCGGAGAACGTTCTGGCGAGAAGGATTCCGACCAATAGGCCGCTCATGATCGTTCCGACGGTCTTGCCAGACCTATGGGGTGGTGAAAGGTCGGCAGCTAAGGGGACGACGATTTGGGCAACGACGGAGCTGAGTCCGATTACGAGGGACATCAATTCGAAGATGAACAGGTTTTTTGCCATGGAGATGAGTGCCAACGCGACAGCTCCGACGAAGATCCCTGAGACGATCAGAGGCTTGCGTCGCACCCGGTCCCCCAAGGGGAGCAGGAACAGAAGACCAAGTGCGTAGCCGACTTGGGATGCAGTTATAACGAAAGCGACTTGAGAGCTGGAAGTGTGAAAGCTTCTGGCAATGTTGGGTAGAAGCGGTTGTGCGTAGTAGAGATTTGCAACCGAGACCCCACTTGTAACCGCTAGGAGAAGAGTCAGGCCGGGTGTAAGTCTATGGCTGGTTTCCAAATCACTCCCTCACATTTACGGCCAGCGTCATGAACGAAAATAAGGCGGTCAAAAGACATGCTTTGAAAAGCTGTGCGCGACTTCCTCTACCGGGCTCGAGAGCTGTCATAGACTGGATTTTCATGCACTTGGTTAAAAGTTCTGGCAGTCGTTTCTGCTCAGGAGAGCTTAGCTGAGGGTTGCCCCTTTCTAGCCAATTTGGCCGATGGATCAAAAGGGTTACAATCCCTGGAGGGTTCGGCGGGGCAGGGGTTCCTGGACTCTCCGGCACTGACGACATGACAGCCGTGGCCGTTATCGCAATGTGAGTTGGGTTATTGCGCTATGTGGTAATTCTCTCACTATTTGAAGTAATATAAGACCAATTAAGTCGCCTAAGTTGAAATATCGGGCGTTTGGCTGCAAGGACTTCTCGGACTTTCTATTATTGCGTATGCTAGCCCATGAGTTTGGCATGGGGTCGGGGGAGGATTGAGAGACAGTCCGATTCTCCCCCTGTATTTTTTTAACCGCAGAACTCTGGCGGTATCCTTGCTTAGACTGGTCGGCCATGTTGCACAGATCTACTTACCGCAGTTGCGTTGGAGATCTCTCATCCCTTAAACAAGATGATCAACCCGATGACATATCCAAAGGTGATGACGGAGAGCTTCAGTAGCCTTGGGGTAAGCTTCCGGGCGATTCCCGCTCCAAAATAGCCACCGAAAAGGGATGCAGGTGCCATAATTGCAACCGCAGTCCAAGATACAGGGGCAAAAACGGCGTAGATAGCTGACCCGATTGTGGCAATGATAAGGGAGAGAAGAGTCTTTAGACCATTGAGTCTTTGCAGATCATCATGGATGAAGCTGGCGAGGATGGAGAGCAGCATGATTCCAAGTCCAGCACCAAAGTAGGAACCGTAGGCCGATGCAAGAAATATCCCGCTATTGAGTGAGATCTTTGAGCTTTTTGGATGTGTCAAGGATTTCTTGCTAAAGAAGGAAAGCATCTGCTTTTGGATAAGAAGCAGCGTTGTCGCCGCGAAGATCAGATAGGGCACGAGCACCTTGAAAACTTGGGGTGGGGCTTTGAGAAGGATGATGGTGCCTACTATTGCACCAGTAATCGACAGGGCTGATAACTGCTCAGCCCTTTTCTTCTGAGCTGCGATGTGATGGCGATAAGGTATGACGCTGCCGGCGTATCCTGGCCAAACGGCGATGGAGTTGGTCACATTTGCAGAGATAGGAGATAGGCCAACCGCCAAAAGCGCCGGAAATGAGATGAGAGATCCGCCTCCGGCTACGGCATTTACGGCACCGGCTCCAAATGCCGCGAGGAGTATGAGAAGATCTTGGGCTATCGACACTAATATCCGCTTTACTAAGGTGAACCTCAACATCGTATTCTAAGTTGCGGGAGAATTGCCCAAAAGGTGTGCAGCGAGAGGCAAAAAGTGGGGAGACACGAAGGAGTAGCCTTCAGAGCTGTCGACTCGCAGAGTGAGGATAATGGCTTCGAGTATGGAAGAGAATGAAGAAAGGCGCAGAACTGAGATAATGGCCAGATTGGCTACTGA
>JAJYVK010000067.1 GCA_021792075.1 Actinomycetes bacterium
GGTTCGGCAGGAGACCCTTTTCATAATGCGAAATGTTGTTCTGCTTGTTAAGCACGCTGCGTGCCAACGAGAGTATCTGCGGAGTCGAACGATAGTTGTGGGCGAGTACGACCGTTCTAGCACTCTCGTAGCGAGTCGGCAGCGACGTGATCAAGTTGGGATCGGCGCCGTTCCAGGAGTAGATGGCCTGATGGGGATCACCCACCACACATAGATCGGTCCTATCTCCTAAGAGAGCATTGACAAGGTTCATTTGGACGGCGTTTATGTCTTGGAATTCGTCTATATAGAGGTGGCGCATGCGGTAGCGTTCCGTCGCCTGGAAGGCGCGGTCGCCGAGAAGCACTTGAGTTGCACGGATGATCAGGTCATCGTAGTCGAGCTTTCGAAATCTGGATTTGATCTCTTCGTAATTAAGAAAGACCTCTGCCATCTCAGACGGCGTCAGAGGGATGTTTCGATCGAGAGCAACTGCGGTGTCGGAGTACTCTGAAGGTGTCAATCCCCTTGCTTTAGCCCACTCTATTTCGGCGCTTACAGACGAGATCAGAGATCTCCGAGCGACCTCGCTCTCAGTTTGTGATTCACTCCTTGGCCACACATTATTCGCGTTTTGCGTCTTCGCCCTGGCTCCGATGCGAGCAATCGATTCTGTAATGATCTTGGATTTCGATTCTAGGAGTTGGTATGGAACCATCTCCTTGGACTCCCAGTACCTCTGAAGGATCCGAAGAGCAGCGGCGTGAAATGTCTGGGCTTCTATCTGGTCTCTCATCTCGAGAGATTGAAGCCGTTGTTTGAGTTCGCTGGCGGCTTTCTTCGTAAAGGTCACAGCCAAGGTATGGCGTGCGTCTGCGTCGCCGGTGGCAATTCTGTAGGCAATTCTGCGCGTGAGTACCCGGGTTTTTCCGGAGCCGGCTCCAGCGATTATCACGAGCGGGTGCTCCTTTGTGGTGACTGCTTCCAGCTGTTCGTGGTTCAGATTGCTGAGTATCTCTTGGACGCGCATATCGACCGTTATTGACCTGCCCCTCTTTGGAGCGAGGCCGTTCTTGGGATAACACGAGGCCTGGTTCTGTCTGGCCTTTCAGAACTCGAAGTCTGAACCGGTCTCTGTGGTGAGCCATGAAAGCGCTTTGCGTGCAGCAACTTTTGGTTCCCCATCGACACCGTATAGGGGAGGTGCCGCACAGCATCTTCGTTATCGACGTTGATGCTCGCGGCACAGGCAAAGCCCGTGCGACTCTTGTAGTTTCTGACTCGGGTTTTCTCTATGTCTGGCCAATGGCTGGTCCTCACGAGCTTAGCCTACCTCGCGGTCGTGACACCATCTGTAAACTCTGTTGCGGGTTGCATTTGCCCAAGTAGCAATTTTTCGCCATCCACCATGAGAGGGTACGGCGCTCCCTTTAGTCCACGTATGGGCTTTCTCACGAAGGTTATCTTCTCAGAACAGTTGCCAGTAGTGAAATACCTATCGGAGGTGATTCAACTGCGATTTCGTCGGTTCTGCGCAACAAAACCACGATTCGCTCAGTCGCGGCTTGCTTCCACAGCTCGGAAGGGTCACACGCTTGGGAATTGGAATGTCGAAGCGGCGATACATGGTTTCGCGCATCAGTCCGAAAGCATCAGTCGCATTGAGTCTGCCTGCCTGCGAGTCTTCAGCCACGGACGCCCACTCCAGCTGAAGTTGATCGATTCGTGGGTCGTTGCTATGCCATTCAAAGGAGAGCAGCTCAGGGTCCCATTCTCCGAACTTGGTTTCCGTTTCAGTTAAAACGAGCGATTCTAGAGGAACAAGGAGGCGGATGGAGAGCTGGACAGGGTCCACGCTTTCGAGAAGGTCGTGATCGAACAAGAATTCCACGAGGTCGATCAAGCTGTCCTTATCTGTCCAAGGAGTAAATGGCACAAAAGAGGGTCTTACCTCGATTCCCTTTTCGCGCATGATGCCTAGGGCCTCGATAATCTCAGCACGGGTATGTCCCTTGCCAAGCTTTGCGAGAATATGGTCCGATGTATGCTCAAAAGCCGAGACTATGAACCTGAGTCCGAGTTCGTTTAGCTCTCCCCAGATGTTACGGTGCTCAAGAACGTGCTCAACCTTCACCGTCGCGTCAAACGTCATATCCGGATGAGCTTCGTGCATCGCTCTGGCTACTTTCAAAGAGTGTGTGGGGCCGTTTAGAAAATCAGGGTCACCGAACGTGATGTGCCTTGCGCCTTCCTGGTATAGCTGGTCGATCTGAGATAGGACGACCTTAGAAGGGATCGCCTTGAATCTTCCATGGAAGACTACGGGAATGGGGCAATGGCGACACATATGGGCACACCCGACAGTGGTTTCCACGTAGCCGACGAGCTGTTTTTCTCCGTCGGCGATGAGGTGGGCATAACTTTGGAGCCCTGGGAGTGTAGAACGATCGGGAAGTGCCGCCGCGGCCGGTCGTTGCGAAGCCTGCCCCGGGTCGATCCCGAGCGCCCGGAGAATAGTGTCGCTATCATCTGAGGAGATTGCGAGGTTGTACGAGTCGGATGAAGCAATCGCCACTTTTGAATAGACTCCGAGCGCAATTATCTCTACTGAGGTTCCGAGAGTCTCCCTAGCCCTGTCTGCAATCTCGTTGCCGAGTCTGGTGGCGGTATGCATCGGGACCGAGATAACAATGTGCGTGGGAGGAAGGCGATTTCCCAAGAGAAAATCCTCTTCGCTGGTGAATGACCTTCGCTCCACAGAGTTGTCGCAGAGCTCATAATCGATTCCAGATGATTTGAAAATGCTTGCAAGCCGGGCCAGGACGAGAGGCTGGTGACCGAGTTCGTATGTCGAAACCGCGAGCACCCTGACGGTTTTTCCTGCACTGTTTTGTTGTGTTTTCATGAAATTTCAATTTCTAATCTGTTGACTGCTTCTTCCAAAGACCTGACTACGGCTCGTGCCGAAGGCGCCTTTGCAAAGACGAAGCCAAGGTATTTAGCGTCGTAGGGGATTGGGAGCACGTCGGTGTCGGCACTGTATGTCATGTCGACTCCGGTTACCCACCTAACCGCTTTGGCTCGGTCTATTCCGTTGATCTCTTTAAGCCTTCCCTTGCGTGGCACAGGGATCATATAAACCCCCGAGGCTTGATTTTCAAAGGACAGATCGGGGGCATGGAGCCCCAGTGCTTCTGCGAGTATCACTTCCTCAATGCTTGTACCTCCGGAAAGCGGGACGGCCTTGGAGCAGGTTCCACCGATCGACCGAGCGGCGAGCTCTACGAAGTAGATCTCGCCGCTACCAGTAATTCGGAATTCGGCATGGATGGGGCCGGTTTTTATCTCCAGGGCTGTTCTGGTACTATCCAAAACTTCGAAAAGCCGATCGGCTGTTTCCTTGGTGAGAGAGGTTGGAGTGACGTAAATAGTCTCCGCGAAAAAAGGGCCGTGAAGTGGCTGTGGCTTGTCAAAAATGGTGAGAATCCGCAGCTCTCCACCGATCACTATCGCTTCGACGGCATATTCTGTTCCGTGGATATACTCTTCGATGAGGAGAGGATACTCGCTGGCGCATCCGTGTGAAGCCTGAATTGCCCGTACGATCGGTACGGCTTCGCGTACCTCCTGTGCTGAGTTGGCCCGAATAACCCCAATCGATCCGGACAGAGTTGCCGGCTTGATCACTAGGGGAAACCTTCCAATGGTGGACAGCTTTTCCTCAAGTCTCTCGCCTTCTCGATAAGTCTGAAAAATTGGCTGAGCCACATTGCATTCCATGAGCCTCTGCCTCATTGCGATCTTGTTTTGGGCCAGGTCGGTCGTAGAGGTCGAGATATGTTTGAGGCCGAGCTCCTGGCTGGCGAGCGCGGCTGTTTTGAGGCCGGCGTCGTCGATGGACACGATGGCATCAAAGTGGCTGGTCTCGTTGGCCAGCTTTATCTGAGACAAACCTTCTTGAGGATGATCTAGCGAGACAACTATCGCCCGATCTCCCATGCGATGTGCCATGGGAAACGGCTCCTGCGATGCAATGGTGAGTGAAACACCCAGATGGGAGGCCGCGCTGATAAAGGCCTGGGCTCTGTAAGTTTCCGTGGGTACAAGAAGTAGGACGTTTTTCACTTGACTTAAGATTCTACTAGCCAGGTAGTATTTATTAGTTGAACGTAATACTTGAAAATGGGATTTACGTAGAATCGATCTAAATGCAACGGTTGGAGTTCGCGTGGAAAGTGTCTTTGGTTCAAATGATACGGGAGTTCTCGAGGTAACGGACAGAGCTCTTTCTGAAATTCTCGACATTCGGTCTCAAGAGCCCGAACCTGAAAAGCTTGCTTTGTGGGTCGAGATTTCGGGCGTCAGTGGGAATAGCTACTCCTACGATGTCTACTTTCAAAACAAGAGCGATGCAAGCAGAGATGACGCGGTAGTGGAACTTGGCGATATCGCGATCGTCGTCCCATCGACTAGCGTTGCTTCGATCTCGGGATCGAAGCTCGACTTGGGTGGCGATGATGGCTCAGGAGGTTTGATGATAGTCAATCCAAACTCACCTGTCTTAGACGAACTGCCATTGCCTGAGGAGCTCTTGAACGCGGACCTGAGCAGTCCAGCGGCACAGGAGATCATCCGAGTACTGCAGGAAGAGATAAACCCAGCCATCGCGTCTCATGGAGGCAGGGCGGATCTAGTTGCTGTATCAGACTCGATTGCTTACCTTCGACTCTCCGGGGGCTGCCAGGGTTGTGGAATGGCGTCAGTGACTCTGTCACAGGGTATCGAAGTTGCCATCAAAGAGGCTGTGCCTGAGATCACCGCCGTGAGAGACGTCACGGATCATCTTCACGGTTCGAATCCCTATTACGAGGCTTCAAAGAAATAAGCCGCAGAAGCGTTACCGGAATTGTTCAAGATGTGAATATAAAAGAGCGGGCACACATCGCTGCCCGCTCTTTTATATTACGAGATCCTCTTATGGGTCATGCCTTGATGAGCTCAACTTCCAAAGATATTTGGATTTTGTCACTCACGAGGACGCCGCTTCCTTCCAGCGGGACGTTCCATTCCATGCCGAAGTCCTTGCGAGAAATCTCTCCAGTGGCGGTGAATCCCGAACGGGTGTTTCCCCAGGGATCCTTGGTTACGCCGTTGAACTCGAGATTGAGGGTGAGGCTTCGCGTGGTGCCATGGATGGTGAGGTTGCCTGCGAGAGCATAGTGGTCACCGGCAGGGGTGATCGATGTTGAGGTAAACGTGATTTTGGGGAACTTCTCGACATCGAAGAAGTCGGCTGATTTCAGGTGGTTGTCTCGCTCCTGTTCTCCGGTTGAAACCGATGCGACGTCGATCTCTGCTGAAATCTTGGATTGGGTCAGATCTTCGGCGACTTCGATTGACGCTGAAAACGATGAGAATGAACCCCGCACTTTGGTAACGACCAAATGCCGTGCAGTGAATTCAATGGCAGAGTGAGCCGGGTCAATGTTCCAAGTGCCTGGTTCGATCGAGAGATCTGATGCTTTGGTAGGTGCAGCCATCGTTTCCTCCATTATCTTGAATGTAGTTAGAATCTGATGGGTTAGCTTATACTAGATAGTTGCAAATGCAATCAAATTTCGATGACAAATCCGCAGTGACGGGAATTCAATGGCTCGATGAAATAGAAATGCGTGCCTGGCGAGGCATGCTGTCAGCTCACTCCTTTGTATATAGCCAGCTGGATGAGGAGCTGTACAGGACTCATGGCATCACCTTTGCCGAATACGAGGTGCTGGTGCACACATCCGAAGGACCTGGTGGATCCATAAGAATGTCTAACCTGGCTGAAGCGGCGCTTGTGTCAAGGTCCGGCCTTACGCGTCGCGTCCAGCATCTTGTTGCAGTTGGACTTCTAGAACGGAGACGGTGCAAAGAAGACAAGAGAGGCACATTTGCTGTTCTCACCCCATTGGGATGGGAGAAGCTGAGAGCTGCCGCCGCAACTCATATCAAAGGAGTTCGTGAGCACATGATCTCCAAACTCTCCCGTGCAGATCTCGAAATACTGGCCTGCGCATTCGACAAGATTGCCGAACCCAACGTTTTCGAGGGTCACTGAACTGACAAGACGTGCCGGATGTTGCTGGTCATGTCAGTTTGTCAGACAAGAGTAAATTAGATGCTGGATGCTCAACCTCCAAGAGGCAATGTGGTCGACGGCGACGTCGGCCTTGTCGTAGTGGTTGAGCCTATCGAGCCTTTTGCTTCTGTTGTGGTCGTTGACCCTGATTTTGGAATCGTTGTCGTAGTCGTCGATGTGGTGGTTGTGGTAGTAGGGGGTGGAACGGGGTGGAACCCAGGTATCGGAGGGTTTCTCCATACCTGCATTGCGTTCGGAATGGATGGGTGTTTCAGCCCAGGAAGACCGGAACCAAAGGCGGTGAGCACGTTCTCGGTTATTTTGACGACCGGAGCGATCGGGCAGCTTCCAAGAAATGATGGACATGGAGACCCGAGTGCCGCAACCCAGAGGTTGGTTCCAGTGGAGAAGACTCCAGCGCCGTTAGGAGTCGTATAGTAGCTCATGTCCGAGAAGCCGGGCTGATTCCGACACAGCACCGGCGAATTCGCCAGAAGTTGAAGGCTGCTCGGATAGGGGCTGTAGGGATCGAAGCCGTCGTATTCACTGCCGACAAGATTGTGAAGTCTTGATCCAAACTTCAGCCCGGTGTTGGCGAAGATCCAGCTTGACGGGTCCGTTATCACCATGTCGTAGCGGACTGGGTTGCATGCGTATTGGATTCCGATGAGAGCGCTCTCCGGCCGTGGGTCAGGTCCGTCGGGCCAGTTCGTGGTTACCTGGGCGTTATTGATTCCGTTTAGGGGATCAAGGCTGGCCACGCGGTAATTGACCTCAATCCTGTCCGCCCCGAGAGAGGTGCTCTCGAATCTGATTCGCCTGAATATCGCATTTGCGCCGAGAAACATTAGGTTAGTTCCGTGCTGCTGGGCAACGGTCAAGGCGTGTCGCATCTCCGGTGAGTAGTACTCGTCGTGTCCAAGGGAGATCAAAACCCTGTGGTTCGAGATAAGGCTCGGCCGTTTTTGAAGATCGACGTCGGTAATATAAGTGACGTTCAGGCCCATCTTCTCAACCAGTGCCACCAGGGGAAGCTCGTTTCCGTAGAAGTCCGCTGCGCCCTGTCCAAAGTAATAGTCGTATGGTCGGTCGAAGGAGACTTTGCTTGCACGGTCAGAGTATCCGTTGGGTCCGCTGTAAAGGTCGTAGCCGCCATAGAGGTTGTATGCCTGCCAGGTGGTAACGGAGTTGACGACCACTACTGCAGCGTTTGACTGGTCATTTCGCACTGTGATCGGGACCCACTTCTGCGCGCCGTTATTTCCCACAAGTTTTAGGAGGTAGTCGCCGGGAAACCAGGATGAGTTGGTCGTGATCGTCAGTGAGGGCTTCCAGCTGCACTCGACGGTGTTGCTAGGTTTCAAGACCGGGCAAGCTGGCTGGTCAGTGCCGGTTAGTTTAGGCGAGGTCCAAATTAGTCTTCCGAGAAGCCCCTGGTAATAACCCATTCTGTAAGCCTGGACCACATAGCTCTGCGATGTGGTGGAGACAAACAGCGTGAAGCTTCCACCCTGATTCACGCTGACCTTTGAGGCGTAACCTTCAATGTTGGTCGGCGTCTGGTTCCCGGTTATTCTCCAGGCGCTGGTGCCCGGTTTTGCGTTTTGTGCTGCAATTGCCGACGAGTAAAGAGACCCCGGTGCAGCCTTGTACGGGATTGTGGATGTCGTTGAACGAATTGTAGTTGTCGTGGTCTCGGAGGCTAACGCTGGCTTGGGTCTCGTCCCCTCAGGGAGTAG
>JAJYVK010000068.1 GCA_021792075.1 Actinomycetes bacterium
GGAGCGAGTCGCCCTGAATCGAACCGCTCACGCCTTTGAGGCCAAGATCTTTGATGAACTTGTTGATCTGCTTTGCCTTGTCGGAAGAGATGCCGGCGACTATCTTAATTGTGCGCCGGGCCGATCCCTTCGAGCCTTCGACAACGGCTCCGCGCTCCAGGCATTTGAGGGAGACCTCCCGCTTAACCAGCTTCTCTTCGAGCACCTGTTCCAGAGCCTTCAGCCGGTCTGGGCTCGAGGAACTCAGATTCATCTCTTGGCCTGAAAGCTCGATGACTGACCCTGTATCTTTGAAGTCGAATCGGGTATTTGCCTCACGATTTGCCTGGTCCAAGGCATTCTTTACTTCTTGCATATTCACTTCTGAAACAACATCGAAGGTAGGCATCGCATAACAGGCTATCCTATTTCTAGCGGGTCGGTGTCCGAGTGGCCAAAGGAAGCAGACTGTAAATCTGTCGGCTCAGCCTACGGGGGTTCGAATCCCTCCCGGCCCACGCCATTTGCTCAGTTTTCAGTGAGTTTTCCTCAGGGAGTTCTCAGGGTAATTGGGCTATTTTCTCTGGTTTTTCTTATCTACGATTTGTAGTTTAGTATTACGAGATCCAGAGTTATTGATACCTCTGGTGCTGTTTTGCAGCTATCGAATCGTTCATCTCGTGAGGACCAAAGTTATTGCTGTCACTACTTTCTTCTAGGAACAGAATCGGTGAGGCCGAGCGCTTCGAATCGCTAGCGTCGAAGCGTTCTTTCGCAAACGTATTTCGGGTTTTTGGAAGACATATGGTGTTAGGGTTCGTCTCCTCACTGATGGTGGCTTTGGGAAGTCTTCAGCAGCTCTCCCCCTATACCTCTAAGGTGCCTGGTTCCTGGTGGCTGGGAATAGCCGCATACGGTAGCGTACCCTCTTCGAGATTCGAGATTCCTGCTGAGGTGATCGTTCTCGTTGGGCTGGGAATCGGAGTCATCGTATGGCTCGACCTCTTGAGAATTGTCCGCATCCACAAAAAGACTCCGGTTGCAGCTCTTTGGTATATAGGCGCTGCCTGGCTGTTGCCCTTGGCGATAGCGGGGCCGTTGTTTTCCCGTGACATCTACAGCTACGCTGCTCTCGGGGAGATGGTGACCCATCACATATCCCCGTATAGCTACGGTCCCAACGTGCTCGGTGGAACCTCATACCTTAGTACGGTTGACCCATTCTGGGGGAATGCCAAGACTCCATACGGTCCCTTCTTCCTTGGAATTTCTGCGCTCATTACCACAGTCACCCTTCACCACGCGTTCGCAACGATGGTGGGTCTGAGGATTTTGGCACTTGTGAGTGCGGTAGGGATCGGAATATACGTTCCGCGCCTCGCCGGCGCTTATGGCTTCGATAAGGGCCTCGCGTTTACTCTCGCTGTCTTGAACCCGGTGACTATTTATCACCTAGTTTCTGCGGGCCACAATGATGTGCTGATGCTCGCTCTTATGCTGGCCGGGCTTTACTATGCAAAGATATCCAGACCTGTGCTTGGAGTCATCCTGGTGACGCTTGCGGCCTTGGTCAAGGTTCCCGCCGAGATCGGGGTGCTCTACATTGGCTGGCGCTGGCTCGGGGATTCCAAACCCTTCAAAGAGCGCATCCGCCCGGTGGTAAGTGCATTCCTTATCTCTGGCATAGTCATGGAGCTTGTAGCCAAAATAACCGGTTTGGGGTGGGGCTGGATTCTGGCGCTTTCTACCCCTGGGCAGGTGCGTTCGCCCGCTGTTCCCGCTACCGCGTTGGCTTACTGGCTCCAAGACATCGTCCATCTTGCCGGTATCCCGGCCGGTCTGGGAGGATTCCTCACCTTTACCAGGCTTCTGGGCTTCGCGATATCGGGGTTGGGTGCGCTCTACTTCTTGACCCGTTCTGGCTACTACGGTTCGCTCAAAGCGATCGGCTACACCTTCTTGGTGGTCACATTGTTCGCCCCGGTGATCCAGCCTTGGTACATAGCGTGGGGACTGATCTTGCTGGCTGCCGTTCCCAGCAACAGGGTCACTTGGGGAATCGTGATCGTGTCGATATCTGCTATGGTTCTTGGGCTTCCAGGTGGACCGCCAATCATTGCGGTCGCGTTCTATGTGGTTGTCGGAGTGGCCGTGCTGGTCATCCTTGGTGTGAGATTCAAGGTGCTTTCTAGAGATAGGGTCATGCCCGTGATCGAGAAGTACTTCGGCCAGATCCAGCCGATCTAGTTGTGGATCTGCAAGTTGCAAGTTCCTGTCTCGTTTCCCGATCCAGTCGTTCTCGAAGAGGCGGTAACCGCTCTATCGGCTGTCGATCCGGTAATCGCACGCCTCGCCGACCGGCACGGTATTCCTGTTCTGGACAGAAGGTCCCTTAGGGATTTCGCGCTCGAGGAGGCCATTTTGCAGGAGGCATCCGAGGATGAACGCCTTTTCTCGGAATTGGTCGAGGTGGTCGTACATCAGCAGCTTGCCGGAAGGGCTGCAATCGCGATCGGCACTCGGATTAAGGCTGCACTCGGAGGCCGGACGACCCCCGAACGGGTTCTTGCCTGTGATCCGGAGCTCTTGAGAGCCACCGGGCTTTCACAAGCCAAGCTCACCGCGATCATCGGCCTCGCCAGAGCTGTCCACGAGGGGGAGTTGCTGCTTGGCTCGCTAGCCGGCCTGAGCGACGAGGCTGTCACATTGGAACTCTCTAAGCTGAGAGGTTTCGGTCCTTGGTCGGCACAGATGTTTCTGATGTTTTCACTCGGGAGGATAGACGTCTGGCCAGCCGGCGACCTGGGTGTGCGCAAGGGGTACGGCATCAGCTACGGTCTCGGCAAGACTCCCAGCCCCGCAGAGCTTTCTCTCTTTGGAGAGAGGTTCAGACCATATCGATCACTGGTGGCATGGTACATGTGGCGCTCTCTCTCAGAGTGAGCGTGAGGGACCGCCTTTCTACAAGAGCTTTTCAAGTAGGGCTACATCTAGCCACTTGCCGAACTTTCTTCCCACCTCTCGCTCTATTCCCACCAGGACGAATCCGCATGACTCGTGAAGTGTGAGAGAGGCCTGGTGGTTAGCCATTACCCTTGCCATGCAGGCATGGAAGCCGTGCTGGTTGGCAAGGGTGAGGATGTGGTTCAATAGGGCCGTCCCAACGCCCTGCTTTCGGTACTCGGAGTCGACATAGATGGAGTCCTCCACCGTCGTGGAGTATCCGGCACGCGCCCGGTAGGGGGATAGGCTTGCAAAGCCGCAAACCTTGCCGTTCATGGTCGCCACGATGGCGGGATAGACACCGGAGTGCTCGGCTATCCAGTGACGCTGCTCAGCCTCCGAGCGCGGTATGAGATCCAGCGTCACCATTGAGTTCAGGACCTCGTGGTTGTATATCGTCCTGATCGCGTCTGAGTCCTCTAAGACTGCCCTTCTTATCTCCACCTCATCAAGCTTACGCCCCTTGATTTTCGATGCACTTACTCGGAGCTATGACCGGACCAAATATTGTGGAAAAGTTGATATCTTGCGGGCGAGCGTCTCCTAGAATCGTTACGCTGGAAGTGTTGCCCCCTTAGCTCAGACGGCAGAGCACAGCCATGGTAAGGCTGGGGTCGTCGGTTCGATTCCGACAGGGGGCTCGTTGGCGGCGTAGCTCAGATGGTTAGAGCGCACGGCTCATAATCGTGAGGTCGTCGGTTCGATCCCGACCGCCGCTACGATCATTTAGGATTTCGCATGTAGGAATCCGCGATGAGACTAACTAGGCTGTTGGACTGTCTTCAAGCGTAGCTTGAAGCCCAAGGCTTTTAAGGATCTGATAATGGCGAAGAATGAAAAGCGTGTCAAGGTGACGTTGGCTTGTGAACAATGCAAGCGGAGGAATTACATCACAACCAAGAATCGTCAGAATGACCGTGAGAGAATAGAGATGCAGAAATACTGCAAATGGGATCGATCTCACACGTTGCACAAAGAAACGCGATAAGTTAGCGTTCTATAATCTTTGATTACGGTCTGCATTTGACCGTGGAAGGTATTGCAGACAATGGGTTGGGACCTCTCAAAGCTGGTGGAGCGAGCGAAGGCAGGCGACGTTTCTGCCTTTGATGAGCTTGTGCGTACGACGTATAAGTCAACCTACCAGTTGGCGTTGAAGCTCACCGGAAATGTCGACGACGCCTTTGACGTTCTGCAGGAGACTTACTTTAGGGCATATGGATCACTGAAGAAATTCAGGGCTGACTCTTCATTTCCAACCTGGTTGTATCGGATCACCTCCAATTGCGCCAGCAGCCTTCTGGCTTCCGGGAAGTCGAGAAACCACGAAAAGCTGGAGCGTGCTTCTCATCTGGCGGATACCTCCCGAGAGGCGAACATTGAGGAGATGGCTAACCAGTCGTTCGATCGAGACCGCATCAAGGCGGCCCTGATGAGTCTTCCAAAGAGGCTCCAGACCGTGGTACTGCTCAGAGATGTCTATGGCTTTGCTCATAAGGAGATAGCGGACCGGCTTGGGATCTCTGAGACCGCGGCAAAGGTGAGGCTCCACCGCGGCCGGGTTAAGCTGAAAGAAGAGCTAGGCAAGATCGGAAAGGGCCGCGCTCACGGCACGGAATCAGAGGTGGACCTTCCCAAGGCTGTTTAGAAATTGCAGTTCCGCGCCCCGTGATTATAGTGTTGATCCTAAGGAGGGCTTCTACCTACTATGCTCGTAGTTCGCTTTAGGGTAGTAGCTCAATTGGTAGAGCACCGGTCTCCAAAACCGGGGGTTGGGGGTTCGAGTCCCTCCTGCCCTGCTCAGTTGTATATCTGCGAGGGAATTTTGTGAATCGTCAGACCAAGAGAATGATGGAGCGCCGGCAGGGCGCGGTTGACGCAGGGGCGTCCGCCGCCACTGCACGCTATCAGGCCGCCGCCAAGAGCGCCGGCGCTGAGAAGAAGCTCACGATCAAGGGTTATTTGAATGAGGTCAGATCTGAACTCCGCAAGGTGATCTGGCCCAAGAGGGCACAGGTGCTGAATTACTCGACTGTTGTTTTGTTCACCCTGATACTCTTGGTAGTCGTTATTTTTGTGTTGAATTTCGCCTTCTCGAAGGCCGTACTGTTTCTTTACAAATAGATGCCCGATTTCGAACCTGAAGACCTAGAAAATCAGAATATTGAGAGTGCCGTTGGATCGAGTGAAGATCCGGCGGGAGTTCGTGACGACGCCGATCAGGTTCTTGAGGAGCAGGAACCGCCCGCGGTTCAGAGTCCCTACGATCGCCCCGGCGCGTGGTATGTGGTCCACTCCTACGCTGGCTACGAGAACAAGGTGAAATCGAACCTCGAGAGCAGGATCTCCTCGATGAATATCGAGGATGAGATCTTCGAAGTGGTCATACCCGTCGAGGACGTGGTCGAGGTGAAGAACGGCAGGAAGGTCACCGTTTCGAAGAAGGTCTTTCCGGGGTATTTGCTTGTCAGGTGTTACCTCACCGACGAGTCATGGTCCGTGATCCGCAACACTCCAGGCGTCACCGGTTTCGTCGGCCTGGGAACCAAGCCGACACCGCTGTCGCGCAAAGAAGTCGAGAGCATTCTGGCGGTTCCGGAGGAGGCAGGGAAAGAGGTCAAGAAGGCCAAGCCTCTTTTGGAGTTCGAGGTTGGAGAGACCGTCAGGGTCAAGGAGGGTCCGTTTGCGGACTTCTCGGGACAGATTGCCGAGATCAACGAGGACCACCTCAAGCTCAAGGTATTGGTCAACATATTCGGGCGGGAAACGCCTGTGGAACTGGAGTTTTCCCAGGTCTCCAAGCTTTAGAAATCGAAACATCACGGAAGCGAGTCGATCGAAATGGCAAAGCGCCGCGTAACAGCAATCGTAAAAATTCAACTTCCAGCCGGAGCTGCCACACCTGCTCCTCCGGTTGGTACAGCACTAGGACCTCACGGAATCCAGACCATGGAGTTCGTAAAGCAGTACAACGCTGCAACTGAGGCACAGCGCGGAACAGTGATCCCGGTGGAGGTAACCATCTTTGACGATCGCTCGTTCAGCTTTGTGTTGAAAACCCCTCCAACACCTGTCCTGCTTCGTCAGGCGGCAGGAGTTGAGAAGGGTTCTTCTACAAATGCAACGGTGACGGCCGGTACTGTCACTGATGCTCAGGTAGCTGAAATCGCACGCACCAAGATGCCGGACCTCAATGCCAATGACCTAGAAGCCGCCAAGCGCCAAATTGCAGGCACGGCGCGGTCGATGGGAATCAAGGTACAGGGCTGATCCGGCCTTTTCTTCAACTTTGGGAGATTTACAGTGGCTAAAGGAAAGAGATACGCCGCGGCAATAGCGGAGTACGGCCGAGAGAGGCTTTACACCCCAGCTGAGGCAGTTGAGATAGTGAAGAAGACCGCCAAGGCCAAGTTCGACGAGACCATCGAGTTCGCCGCGCGTCTTGGAGTCGATCCTCGAAAGGCCGACCAGATCCTTCGCGGTACCGTCTCTCTGCCTGCGGGTAGCGGACGTGTAGTCAGGGTTGCCGTCTTTGCGGCCGGTGAGGCCGCACTTGAGGCGCGCGAGGCTGGGGCCGACATAGTGGGCGCTGATGACCTGATAAATCGCTGTTTGAATGAGGGCTTCACAGAGTTCGATGTGGCCATCGCCACCCCCGACCTTATGGGTCAGGTAGGCCGTCTGGGCCGTGTATTGGGACCTCGCGGTCTCATGCCAAACCCCAAAACTGGCACCGTGACCTCCGAAGTGGGAAAGGCAGTAACTGAGTTCAAGGGCGGAAGGATCGAGTACCGTACCGACAAGGTTGGAAACATACATATTCCCGTGGGCAAGGTTTCGTTCAACTCTAAGGGGCTGCTGGAGAATTTCCGTTCGGTCATAGACGAGTTGAACAGGGCCAAGCCGTCATCGGCAAAGGGCCGGTACTTCAAGTCGGTTACCCTTTCTTCGACGATGGGCCCGGGTGTAAAGGTCGACACAAATCAGCTGCGCGTTACCGACGAGATAATCGGGCAGGTCTCGGCAGCCTAGCTGCCGGTAGGTCCACCTGCACGAGTCTGCGTTGGCGCCGCTACAATCTGTGTTCTGTGTTTCGCTTTGCCGAAACTGAAAATTTATAGCAGTCGCCGGAGAGATCAGGTGTCGAAGCAGAGTTGCCAAGACATAAGGGGATTCCCGCCTGAGGAGGTGGCATCTTAGGACTTTTGGTCTCTCTGACTGCGGATTGTGATGTCAGGAGAGAGATGGAAAGAAGTCCAAGGCCCAAGAAAGTGGCGATAGTTGATGAGTTGAGAGGGCGGTTTGACTCCTCGTCAGCAGTGATGCTAACCGAGTATCGCGGTCTGAAGGTTTCAGAACTCGAGTCGCTTCGCCGGCGCCTTAGGGAAAATGGCGGCGAGTACAAGATCTTCAAGAACACCTTTGTGAGATTCGTGGCCGATGACAAGGGCTTGTCGGAGCTTGTCCCCTTACTGACGGGTCCTACCGGAATCGCCTTCGTTTCTACCGATGCAGCCGCAGTCGCCAAGGCTATTCGCGATTTCGGCCGCGAGAATCCCGCCCTTGTCATCAAGGGAGGTCTGCTAGGCGAGAGAGTCATCGACGCCAAAGAGATCACTGCGCTTGCCGAACTTCCCTCGCGCGATGTCCTCCTTGCAAAGATTGCAGGTGGTTTTGCTGCACCGATGCAAAAGTTTGCCAGCCTGCTTCAGGCGGTGCCGCAGAGTTTCGCTTACGCCCTTTCCGCCCTCATTGCCAAGGGTGGAGCTGGAGAGGCGCCAGCCACTCC
>JAJYVK010000069.1 GCA_021792075.1 Actinomycetes bacterium
CGCATCGTAGTACCTGAAGACTCGAACCAATCCATCAGCAAGGTCTGCTAGATGCTCCTCCGCGAGCTCCACGAGATCTCCAGCTGTACCGACTACACCCCAAATCTCCTGGAAGCCCCGGGGGGCAAAGGGGGTCAGCCAAGTGACAGAACCAGTCCTAGCGATATATCGCGAACGATTCTCTTCTTGAGCGACAAGGTCATCAAAGTATGATCTAGATGTCTCCAAGAAGTACCTCTTTGCCGCATTTACTAACTCTTTCTGATTGAGCATCGGTTGAAAGTCGTGAGATGACTGCAGGTGAGGATGAACAACCGAGGATCCTGAAGACGGGAGATAGTTCGCGCTTATAGACGACCAGATCAGCTCGGGCCGAGCACGTCGGACAGCCTTAGCGTGGTCAACCATGACCCAAAGTGCATCGATCAATATGTCGGTAGTGAACTCAGAAAGCTTAATGAAATGCCTCGAGGTATTGTAGATTCCTACCGAAGAATATCCAGAATAAGCCATTATGTTTGGCACTATCGCGGCCTTGTTCCTCCTTATTCGACCGGCGGGGACTATTTCCCGATCAAACTCAAACGTGACCCTTTCAAACACTTCGTCGCAAAATGGACAAAATCCATTTGTGTTGGTTATCTCAGCAAGATCAGGTGGATTTTCTGGCTGGAGCTTGACGCCGGTGAGAATCCGGCAGGTTTTCTGCGTGAGCGGGTCGATCCTTTGCACCAGAGGAATGCTTTTCCATCTCCCGCCGTCCGTTACGTCAGGCGCCTTGGCCTCGAGGTTGATCTCACTGAACTCAATCATCTGCTGCCTCCTACTCAAGCTCCAGCTTTGCCGCAATGAGCGTCAGCTATCTCGACGCGACGACTTGACAATAGTGCAAAAATGCTAGAAAATCCTAAAAATCATGAGGCGGCATCGCATCTGCTTCTAGTCGGAGATCCGCACGCATTTGAATCCTGGCTAGCTCACACACGCCATTCATACCAGCCCAGGGGCTTAGACTCTATGCATGACTGAGCCAGCATTGAACGTTGCCAGACTCGCAGAGGCGTATCCAATTCCCTCTGAAGTTCCTGACCATAGGCCCTGGACACGGGCAAACTTTGCTACGACTCCAAACGGGGTGATAAAGATTGCTCGTAAAAGCGGTGGCGTATCTGGGCCACCAGATCGAGAGGTCTTCAACTTTCTTAGGGCGAATTGTGACGCTATCCTGGTCGGGGCCTCCACGGCTCGCATTGAGGGCTACTCACCGCCGAAAGCAAGCTCGACCAAAGCAACGGCTCCTTTGCTCGTCATCGCTACCAACTCACTCGACATTTCCGATCATGCATCATTTTTGGACGCAGCCACGCCTCCGCTCATTGTTACAAACTCAAATATTGTGCAAGCGAAACGGTCAACGATCGAGAGTCTCTCCCCCCGGGCAACTGTAATGGCCTTCGGGCAGAACTCGGTAGACTTTTCCGGGCTCTTCACCCACCTTCGCTCCCATGGTGTTCGAATCCTGCTTTGCGAGGGAGGACCGACTATATTCTCACAGCTTTTGCGACAAGGGCTCGTCGACGAACTCTGTCTAACAATCTCGCCCCGCATAGGCAATGGCACCCCCACCGGCTTTGCCAACATCGGAGATGCACCTCCCATGGAGATGACGCTCTCCTCGTACTTCGAGAACCAAAGCTATCTCTTCTGCAGATACTCGCTTACCTCCGCTCCATTACGTAATGGCATTCCCGGGTAGTTCAGGCTGCCCACGTGGTGCGCGAGACATTGCGCCTAAAATCGGGTATCCCTCTGCAGGCTCGCACCCCAAAGAAGAGCCGGTCTTGCTGTAAGTATGTTCTCAGCGGCGTTTACGTCTGCATGCTGTACATGGTTTGCAAGTGACAGAAAGAGACTGCTTCGCGCTCGCAGTCCTTGTCTGATCTATACACTGATGGCGCAACAAGGGTTTTTGCCCGAGACCAAGGTCGTTGACAAAGCAGGCATCTGAACAGCGGCAGAAGAGGACCTCTTCTCCTCTTAGCCCTTGCTATAAACGCTGGCGGCTGCTCAGGGTCTCGCTTTATCCTGTTTGTGAGATAAAGCCATTTAGCGCTATGACAACAAGCGCCATCCTTCCCTCTGCGGAAAAGATCTGTCGCGCAGATCGATTAGCCAAATCTGAATACAAAACTTCGAGGTCCCTGCTCTTTTCAAGCAAAGACCTCGAATGACTCTTAAAGTGAAGACGCCGTGGCAATCTTGCTCACGAATACAAGGCCAGCTCAAGTGCTACTTGGCGGACCCAGCTACCTGAGGATCCCTTCGATAGTTTGCCGCCTCTTCGGGGCTCTTCTTGGTGCGACGCAGGATCTTCCTCCCTAGCCAGGCGATCGGATCATAGGAGGCGTCCACCACGCGTTCTTTCAAAGGAATAATGGCGTTATCGGTGATCTTGATGTGCTCAGGACATACCTCGGTACAGCACTTGGTGATATTGCAGTATCCAAGGCCCATTTCTTGACGCAGCAATTCACGTCTGTCATTTGTGTCAAGAGGATGCGACTCCAACTCCATGTACCGGATGAATAGACGAGGTCCCGCGTAGTGCTCTTTGTTCTCTTCATGGTCCCTTATTACATGGCAAATGTCCTGGCACATGAAGCACTCAATGCACTTGCGAAACTCTTGGCCTCTTTCCACGTCGATCTGCTGCATCCGATAGGTGCCGTCAGGTCCGGGCGCCTTGGGGGCAAATGGCGGCAACCGACGCGCCATCTCATAGTTGAAGGAGACATCTGTTACCAGGTCGCGGATGATTGGAAAAGTCTTCATCGGTGCGATCACCACCGGCTCCTCAGTCGGCAGAGTGTCCATCCTTGTCATGCACATCAAGTGCGGAAGACCGTTTATCTCTGCAGAGCACGAGCCACACTTTCCCGCTTTGCAGTTCCATCTGCAAGCCAGATCCGGGGCTGCCTCGGCCTGGATACGATGGACCACATCCAGAACAACCTCGCCTTCCGAAACCTCGGTGGGGAAGTCTTGGAACTCGCCGCCTTCGGAGTCTCCGCGCCATATCCGCATTACAACTTTCGCCATTAGTGCGCCCCTTCCTCAAGTAAGGCCTTAAGCTCGTCTGGCATCTCAGGCAGTGGCTCTGGAGCTACCACAACCTCTCCAGCGTCGTTGACGCGTTGCACGAAGTTTATCTTTCCCAAAGCCGCATCTGCTGCTGGAAAATCATCGCGAGTGTGTCCTCCGCGGCTCTCCTTGCGCTCAATGGCACCCTTAGTGACCATTGTGCATACTGACAGCATCGCAGGAAGGTCGGTTGCAAGGTTCCAACCCGGGTTGTAACTGGGACCCCCATTCACCGCAACGTTCTTGACGCGCTCCTTTAGAGAATTTATAACGTCCAGAGCTTGGACCAATTCTGACTCGGTCCTTATGATACCCACGAGAGACTGCATAGTGTCCTGCAGATCCCGTTGCAAATCGTAGGGATTCTCTCCCACCTCTCTTGTCAGAGGAGCTGTGGCCTCCGCGACAACGGAGTCAATCTCCGCTCTATCGACAGCCGTGCTGCTCGTTCGCCCTTCTGCATAGTCCGATGCGCCCATGCCAGCTCGACGCCCAAACACCAGTAGGTCTGATAGCGAGTTGCCGCCAAGACGATTCGCCCCGTGGAGACCGCCCGCGACCTCTCCAGCGGCGAAAAGCCCTGGAATCGTTGAAGCGGCCGTGTCGGCATCAACTCTAATACCGCCCATGATGTAGTGGCAGGTCGGACCAACTTCCATTGGTTCTGCCGTAATGTCCACCCCAGCCAGCTCCTTGAACTGGTGGTACATAGATGGAAGTTGACGTTTGATGAAATCGGCTGATCGCCTTGTCGCGATATCTAGATATACCCCACCATGAGGTCCTCCACGACCGGCCTTGACCTCGGCATTGATCGAACGAGCCACCTCATCCCGAGGAAGCAGCTCCGGCGGTCTCCTATTGTTGATATGATCGTCATACCAGCGGTCCGCTTCTGCTTCGTTGTCAGCCGTCTCGGCTGCGAATACCTGAGGGATGTAATCGAACATGAAGCGCTTCCCCTCGGAATTGCGGAGAACGCCACCATCACCACGTACTCCCTCAGTGACCAGAAGTCCGCGGACCGAAAGCGGCCACACCATCCCAGTCGGGTGGAACTGCATGCACTCCATGTCGATCAGGTCGGCGCCGGCCCACAATGCCAGAGCATGACCGTCACCGGTCGACTCCCATGAATTTGTTGAGTACTTCCATGATCGCCCAATACCGCCAGTAGCCATCACAAATGCCTTGCCGGTAAATACGAGAATCTTCCCGGTCGGCCTCTGGTAGCCGACAGCTCCGCTTATCTCCCCGGAAGAGTTCTTCAAAAGCCGCAGAATCTTTGTCTCCATGAAAACATCTATGTCCAGAGCAACAGCTCTTTGCTGAAGCGTCCGGATCAGCTCCAGGCCTGTTCTGTCTCCAACGTGGGCCAGCCTTGCATATCGGTGCCCACCGAAATCCCTTTGGTGTATTCGACCATCATTAGTGCGGTCAAAGAGTGCGCCCCAGGCTTCCAGTTCGTGGATCCTGTCCGGTGACTCCTGGGCGTGCAACTGGGCCATTCGCCAATTGCCCAGCATCTTGCCGCCTCTAATGGTGTCCCTGAAGTGGACCATCCAGTTGTCCTCAGACCAGACATTTCCCATTGCCGCCGCAGCTCCGCCTTCGGCCATGACAGTGTGGGCTTTCCCCAGAAGGGACTTGCAGACTATTGCTGCGCGCAATCCGCGCTGCTTAGCTTCAATTGCCGCACGAAGTCCAGCTCCACCTGCGCCGATGACGATGACGTCAAAATCAATCTGTTCATATTCAGCCATGGTCACCCTTTAGAAGATCTTCGGGTCAGTGATGACGCCACTGGCCACTAATCGGACATACAAGTCAGTAAGCGCCACAAAGGTCAAACTCACCCAGGCCAGTTGCATGTGCTTTGCATTGAGAGGCGTGACTATCTTCCACAATCCATGACGCACCGGGTGCTTCGAAAACTCGTTCACGTGACCGCCACAAAGATGCCTGCACGCATGGCATGAGATCGAGTAAAGCCAGAGCAGGATTGCATTCAAGCACAGTACAAGAGTTCCAACGCTAAATCCGATACCCTCGCCAGGCATCCGAAATGCCATTACTGCATCGATTGTCAGCATGATGTTCAGAAGTACACCAAGTACAAAGAAGTAGCGGTGGATGTTCTGAATGATCAGCGGAAATCTGGTCTCGCCGGTGTACTTCTTGTGCCCGTCAGTGACTCCGCATGCCTGTGGTGAATGCCAGAAAGAGCGGTAATAGGCCTTTCGGTAGTAGTAACAAGTCACCCTGAAACCTAAGGGGATGATCAGTATCACGAGCGCCGGAGAGTAGGTCCACCAGTGCAAATAGAAGCTCCCGCGACTACCCGCCACGCAGCTGGCGCCAATGCAGGGAGAGTAAAACGGTGAGATCAAGTCACGATGTGAGCTGGCTCCCACGTAGTAATTGCTGTTTTGGAAAGCAGCCCAAGTCGCGTAAATGACGAAGAGAAGCAGATAGCCCTGAGTTATCAGCGGCGATCTTTTCCAGCTGTCCTTGCGCAACGTGCGAACTTTAGGGCCACCTCGTGCTCCCCCCAATACCAGCGGCACGGGTGCCGGTCTGATTCCCTCTTGCGTACTCAAGCGTTCCTCCAGTTATGATCAAAGCACATTCAGTAACAAAACAATTAGGCGCCTAGAGCCTTCGGTTTGGCTTGCTTCAGTGGCCAACCATCTCCACAGAGTCATCTCACATTCGAACAGCCCCCGTCATGTGACTTTGGAGAACCGAATAAAAGCTCAAGCAACAGCACCCAACTCTTTTAGAAATCCCAAATCATACGTTTATTTAAACCTTCAATAAACTTGTGGCTCTCCGGCAAATTTGGCCAGACAGTAAGCACCTACCGTAAAGCTTCACATTCAAAGAAGACGCAACAACAATAAGCCACAACCGAAGTCCACGGCAAATCAAGGCTAGATCTGCCACGCAGCTTAATTAATGCTTGCCTTCCAGCCCGGGGTCGCGCTGATCAAAAACCAGGCGTTCACCCAGCGACTAAACCTTAGCATCCTGATCGATGCAAACTGCGACTGTTTTGGTGAGGATACGAAGAATTAAAGCAAGACAGGGGCGCCCAAACTGGAAGTCACCCCTGTCCTAATTTACTTTGGGATTTGGTAAGTGCAACAACGAAAAGCTATCGACCGACCATGGTCCATTTGAAGAAGGTGCGCTGGATGACCCTGACCATCGTGACGTTGAAAACCCCGATCAACGATGCGAGAAACACCAAAGCAAGCAACTTACCGGTCTGAAACCCCTGTCCGTAGAAGTTGAGCATATACCCAAGACCGACATTGCTCACCTCCATCTCACCGACTATCATCCCGATCACTGCTAGTGCCACACCGATCCGTACCCCAGCGAGAATGTATGGCACAGATGCCGGAAGAATTACTTTCCGAAGCAACTGGCGTTCGTTTAGACCCATTGTCTGGCCGACCTCCACATATCCTCGGCTCACATTTCTGAGTCCACCCGCCGTATTCAATAAGACGGGAAAAAATGTTATCAAGATCACAAAGAGAATCCGAGCCTTGGAGGATATTCCGACCCAAACTATGAGAAGCGGAATCAAAATGTTCAATGGAGTCGCATTTGCGGCATTTATGAATGGACCAAGCAGCCCTTCCGCCATGGAGTAGCGGCCGATGAGCATCCCAAGCACGATGCCAGCTATAAGCCCAATAAAAAGACCAATGTAAAGTTCACGAATCGAAATCGCCAGTGCCCCTTGTGCTGTCCCTCTGCTAAAGAGGACTAGAAAATCGTGCACCACCCTCTGAGGCGGAGGTACCAGCACCGGACTTACAAAGCTCGCCGCTAGCTCCCAAGATCCGGCAATTATTCCCACAGCAACAAGTGGTGCAACAACTATCATCCAGCCGCGCTGGGACAAGCTAGGCTTTGGAGGCTTGGGCATCCTTTTCGCAAGTTCTTCATCTACACCTAAATCAGCGACCTTCACGCTCATTCCGGCATCCCCTTGCCAGCACGCAGATGAGCCATTATGTGGCTTCGAAGTTCCAAAGCGCGTGGATGCGCCCTAACGTCGTAATCGGTCCTCGGGCGCGGGAGATCCACATCAACAATCTCCGTTATGCGTCCAGGAGCCGGCTGAAAGAGAGCAATTCTGTCTGAGAGGAAGATCGCCTCATCGACGTCGTGAGTGACGAACACAATGGTCATGCCCAACCTTGCCCACAGAGCGGCAATCTCGACTTGAAGTGCCTCTCTAGTGAAGTTGTCGAGCTGGCCAAACGGCTCGTCCATAAGAAGGACCTTCGGACGTACCGCTAGGGCTCTGGCGACGCCAACTCTCTGCTGCATGCCTCCGGACAAGGTGTAGGGAGGCGAGCCGGCAAACGACCCTAAGCCCACCATCTCCAGAACCTCCATAGCCCTTTGCGTGCGCTCCTGCTTGCTCATCCCGCGTGCCTCGAGGCCAAGAGCCGCATTGTCGAGGACAGAACGCCAAGGAAGCAAGTTAATGTCTTGGAAAACGTAGGCCATGTCTTGAGAGATCCCCTCGAGAGCAACCCCCTCTAGACTTCTC
>JAJYVK010000070.1 GCA_021792075.1 Actinomycetes bacterium
GGCCGGGGAAAATCCTCTTAGATAATGATTCTGCCTGAACGCTGGAGGCAAGGACCTGCCCATTGCGAACTACCCAAAGGACGTCCTCTGGTATGTTTCCGAACTCCTCGTTAGACGTTGAACCTGATTTCGAGCACATCGCCGTCTTTCACTTCGTAGTCTTTTCCCTCTACTCCTAGTTTGCCCTGATTCTTGGCGGCATTCCAAGAGCCAATCTTAAGCAATTCATCCCAGTGGATGACTTCCGCCCGTATGAAACCTCTTTGCAGGTCAGAATGGATTACCCCCGCACATTCCGGCGCCTTCGCACCAGCCCTGAAGGTCCACGCCCTAGATTCCTTATCTCCAGTTGTGAAAAACGTCCGCCGCCCGAGCATGTGGTAGGCTGCCTGAGCCACCCTGGTCAAAGCACCATCGCCAAGCCCGAGTCCCGCCAGAAGCTCTTCGCGCTCAGGTGGCTCCAGAGCCATCGCTTCCGACTCTAGCTGGACACACACTCCAAGCACGTCAATGGAACCGCCCGCGAGCTCCCGCACCCTCTCGCAGATCTCATCTGACTCGTCTATCTGATTCTCGCCAAGGTTGACAACGATCAGAACCGCCTTGTTGGTCAGGAGGAATGAACCCTTGAGAATCTCCTTAGTCTCCTCGGAAAGATCGCTCTTATATATCGGGATGCCAGCGGTCAAAACAGCGATTGCCTTTTCCAGTGCTTCGACTTCAGGCAGGAGTGACTTGTCCGCCCGCGCAGACTTCCTACGCCTTTCCACCAATGACTCGCAAGTAGCTAAATCAGCCATCACTAGTTCAAGCTCCAAGATTCCAAGCGCCTCACCTGGATCAGACTCGCCAGGAACGTTCTCGTCCTGGAACGCCCTGAGAACCATGCAGAGCGCGTCAACCTCTCGTAGCCCCGCCAAAAACCTGTTTCCAAGCCCTTCACCGGCGTTCGCACCGGCGACAAGTCCCGCGATGTCGACGAACTCGACATGAGCGTAGACCGTCTTTCTGCTCTTGGACATGGCGCTCAGCGCGTCAAGCCGCTTATCAGGCACGATGGCGACCCCGGAAAGAGTCTCTGTAGTCGAGAACGGATGCGGTGCAACGAAAGCAGCGCCGCCGGTCAGTGCGTTGAATAATGATGACTTTCCTGAGTTTGGAAGTCCGATTAAGCCAAGTCTTTCCACCGGGACAAGGTTAGTCGCCTCTCTCAGGTATAAGAGATGAAACCCTTGAGTTCAAAATCATTTTCCGCCGGGCTGTGCGATCATGGTAACGAACGCTATGACGAATATTAGGTCGAGAGCCATGCTACCACGGACGAGCTTTCTCGCTGGCGCCAGGAGATCGACGCCACTCGCGTCAGATGCGATCGCCAGCGCGACTTTCCGCTCGGCAGGCCACACAACAGAGTGTGCCACTCCAACTGCGATGATCCACGCCGCGATGCCAGCTATCACCCATGGTTTCTCGAGTTCTGAAATTCCGTGAGATACCGCGATCATGACCAGCCCGAAGACCGGTACAAGATAGATCAGCTTCTCGGCATAAAACTTTGGTGTGCTGAAGTACTTTACAGCGCCATCGCGTGGACTTGGGTAGAGCTGGCCGGCATAAAGGCCCGCCAAGCCATTGGCGCCGAACCCCCCAACCGCGCAGACAACATGTGCCAAAAGCAGAACGTCATAGATTGGACTTCTAGAGCCTAAATCCACAAAGCTCCCTTTTTGATGGCAAGCTCGCGAACCACGCCCGCGACTGCCTCTATCGCATAGTCCACCTCTTCCTCAGTTGTAGTGACTCCAAGCGACAACCGAAGTGAGCCAGATGCCTCACTCTTGGAGTGTCCCATTTCGAGAAGAACATGCGACGGGTTCAGCGCTCCAGACGCGCACGAGGAGCCCGCCGATGCGCATATGCCCGCAGCATCGAGCAGAAAAAGGATCTCTTCTGAGTTCAAACCGTCAAAACAGTAGTTCGTTATGTTGCACATCTGCACCTCATCCGCTCCATTTGGCTTTATCGACGCCAACTTAGCAGAAAGACCGCTCCTAAGTTTTTCGGTGAGCATGCTGATGCGCCTGACATTCTCATCTCTATTTTCCACCGCATCGCGCAGAGCGGCCGCCATCGCTGCCGCCCCAGCAAGGTTCTGTGTTCCAGACCTGAGTTCACGCTCCTGGCCGCCGCCATGAAAGAGTGCCTTTATTGAAGCAGGTCTTCTGACGAGCAAGGCGCCGATCCCCTTTGGTCCTCCGAACTTGTGACCCGAGATCGAAACCAGATCAAACCCTGCTGTGATTTCGCCAACATCAAGATAGCTGGGCACTTGCACGGCATCTGTATGACAGAGCGCCTTTGGCGCATACCTTCTCACCAGTGCGCACACCTCGGCCAGGGGTTGGACCACGCCGGTTTCGTTGTTGGCCGCCATGACCGAGACCACGCCCACACGTTCGCCCCCCTCCTTGAGGAACGACTCCAGCTCCTCGAGCTTTATTGCACCGGAGCTTGTGACACCTATCAGCTTTCCGCCCCCAGCCTTGACCGAGTCGAGAACAGCGTGATGCTCTATCGTGCTGCAAACGGCGATCCTGCCGCCCCCGGTCGATCCAAAGATTGCAAGATTATCTGCCTCAGTACCCCCCGAAGTAAAAATCACCTCTGAAGCAGCAGCACCAAGCAAGGCGCCAACCTCTTCGCGAGATCTCTCGAGAAGGTCCTTTGCCGCCCGAGCCGCCCTGTGCGAACCTGACGGATTGCCTATCAGTGACGAAGCTTGAATTTGGGCCTGCAACGCTACCGGATTCATGGGGGTAGTTGCAGCATGATCTAAGTATGCCTCCACGTGATAAATACTATTGGCCAACTGAATACTCGGAGAACCCGGCAGGAATGTTGAAGAATTTTGCATAAGACATTTCAGAGCATCTCCAACAGTGTTATAACTGACAGAAAGATTACAAAGTTGCAACTCGTTTGCAGAGAGACAACCTCGAGATGAAAAATGAACTAAGACTCGATCCACTGACCGGCAGATGGGTAGTTGTGGCTTATGAACGCTCGGCCCGACCATTTTCGTTTCTGGATCGTGACATCAACATCCAAAAGGACTCAATTGCGGAATGCCCGTTCTGTCCCGGCCATGAAGAGGACACTCCTCCGGCCTTGGAGACCTATTCGGAGCAGGGACACTGGCTCCTGCGGGTAGTGCCGAACAAATACCCCGCATTTATGGGAAATGAGCCGATGGTAGCCATCACTAAGGGCCCGGTGTTCACCACGGCACCCGCCTCCGGCATCCATGAAGTCATAGTTCTCTCCCCCGACCACAAGCTCGGCTGGTCGGAGCTCTCCGATGAACAGGTCAAGTTGATAATGAGGGGCATCAGGGACAGAATCGCTGCCCATAGCGACTCCCAAGTGATCAGGTACTCTCAGGCAATTGTGAACTCCGGAAGAGAAGCTGGAGCTTCTCTTGAGCATCCTCACGGGCAGCTGTTGGCCACCTCGTTTGTTCCCAGAGAGATTACGGATGAACTTGCCGGGTTCTCGAGGTTCCTCGGCGGTTGCGTCCTCTGTGCAACGATGGAGGCCGAGGAGGCTATCGAGGACCGGGTGGTGGTGGAGGACGACGAAACCGTCACAATTTCCCCGTTCTGGGCCTCTCAGCCGTATGAGATGCTGATTATTCCCAAAAAACATGGTGAACACTTGCACAAGGCGACCGAAGCCGAGCTAGATTCCATCGCCACCTCGATCAAGCTCGCACTTGGCGGGCTGAGGGATCTCCTTGGCGACATCGCATACAATCTCGTCTTCCATTCCTCGCCTTATCGGGAACATGGCCGCTTCCACTGGCACGTCCATATCCTGCCCAAGCTGACCACCAGGGCTGGCTTTGAACTCGGCACCGGAGTGATGATCAATATCGTCCCACCTGAAAAGGCGGCATCCGACCTGCGCCCGAAATTGAGCGCGTCGAGGCAGCATCTTCCGTAGAACGGGCGTCGAGACCGCAAACCGGTGGCGCCTTTCGCTTTGCAAGGGCGAACACGGCCCTACGCACGACGTGCCAAGCAGGCCGCAAATGAGTGCCCTCTCTCGCCAAGAACGGTCGAGGATCCGTCTCAACGATTCTGGAGGTAGGTGACCGAACACTGCGCTATGCTCTACCACCTGTCACAACGGGTCCGACGGCAGATGCGGCGGAAATCGATAAAAATGACTGAGAGCTTCACGCGCAAACGCTTCAAGCGACGCTCTCAGAGCTTAACCGATCTTCTACAGAGTACGCGGAACGACGCCAAAGAACCCGTGCGAGAAAGAACTGACAAAGCCGATGAAATTGGCTATTCAGACGCTCAACTTCGAAGTCGCACTGCCGCCGACACAAATGCTGCTCGCATCGCATCTCTGAAGTGAATCACCGCCGGCAATGGAGTTTGGCACCGGGCCACTAGCCGGTTAGCCTAAGTTAAGCTGAAAAAGAGAGGGGAGCAATGAACAGGGGCGACGTCACAGATGTAAATACCACTGAAGGCTGGCGTAGGGGTGACCGCAAGATTCTCGGTCTCCTCACGTTCTCCCATGCGGTCCAACACTTCTATGGAGCTGGCCTGGCCCTAACCTACCCCTTCGTCATCAGCCAGTTTCACGTCTCCTACTCCTCTCTGGGATTTGTGCTCGCCATCTCCGGCGTGGTCGGAGGGTTGCTCCAGGGAGCCGCCGGATTGGCTCGAAAATACTCGGCGAGATCCCTTCTTTCTGCACAAAACCTCTCCCTTGCCGTTGCGACGGTATTGGGAGCGATCTCACCCAGTTTTGCATTTTACGGGATCATGAGGTTCATAGGCTCCCTTGCACTCTGGCCTCAACACCCCGTCGGATCGGCATACCTCTCTGAGATGTTCCCGAAAAAGAAGGGGACGGTTCTTTCCTGGCACACTACTGGAGGCACGATCGGCACTCTGCTGATACCGATTGCGACTACCTCGATCATCGCAAACTACGGCTGGAGGACCGCGCTCGTAGCACTTTCGATTCCAATGGCCATAGGCGGATTCATCGTCATCGGCAAATTGCCGCTCGAACCAAGCCACGTCAAAGGCTCCGCTGCACACGTGCAGGCGATGCGAACGCCGGATGGCCCCTCCGTGGGAACGCTGATTCGAAGAAACAAGTCAGCAATGATGGTGATAGCCGCATCGACTATGGCTGCTGCAGGAAGAGGGCTGGGAGTCCTGAGCGCATTCGTGCCTATATACCTCAAAAATGGGGCGCATCTCTCCACGGTCACCGTAGGGCTGGTCTATACCGTGCTTGTCGCAGGAGGAGTCGTCGGACCTTTGATTGCCGGCTGGCTCTCGGACCGAATCGGCCGAAAAGGAGTACTGATTTCGGCTTACCTCGGAGGCGCGGTGGCAATGGTCCTGTTCGTACAGAAATACTCGTCCGTCTGGGTGCTCTCCGCGGTCTCGCTTGTAATGGGAGTACTGGCGTACTCCGAGTCCCCATTGATCCAGTCGCTATTCTCCGATTCGATCGGGCCAAGCCAGGCCAGAGCCGCATTCGGAATATTCTTCGCCATTGCGTACGGCGTTGGAGCCTTATGGCTCGCTCTTGTCGGTGTCATCATCGACCGCTATGGCTTCCAAACAGCCTTCTACGTGATGGCAGGCTCCTTTGTGCTCTCGGCATTCATGATCGCACCCAAGTTCGTGATCGCACACAGACCCCCGGCCACTATCGACTAGCGCGCGGGGATATCCAAATGGCCCATCTCAAAACAAGAGTTGGCCCGGAACTGCATGTAGACTCTTCGATCGTCGTCGCTCATCTCTTCACCGGGGGTCCAGTCCACCTTTTCGTCATCGTCTGAAAGGACCTCATTACAGCTCCTGCAGATGATGTCCACAGAGATCTCAGTGCCACAGTCCTTGTGAGAAATAGATAGTGGATGCTCCTTCCCCTCGTAGATATGCATATCGCCCCATTGCTTGATCGCAAAAAGGACTATTTTGAGATCTCTCCCGCTTTCTGTGAGCACGTACTCATATCGCTTTGGCCTCACCTGATACAGCTGCCGCTCAAGAATGCCAAAATCTATCAGCCGCCGGATTCTCGCCGCCAGGATGTTGCGAGCTATGCCTAGATGCTCCTGGAAATCATCAAAGCGCCGGACCCCCATAAACGCATCCCGCACAATCAAGAGCGTCCACCAATCCCCCACAATCTCAAGACTTCGAGCCATGGACGACTTAGCATTTTCAAAACTCGTTCGCCGCAAAAGTTCTCCCCTGTTCGCAATCAATTTCAAGCCGACGCTGAAATCAGGCCCCCACCCCCCAACATCCGCAGCTCCCCCTCTATCGGCTATGGCCACTCCGCAGATGCAACTTAGAACCAAGATATCTGAAAGCTTCTTCGTCGGCAATTGTCGCTCCCAACAGGACTAACAAGCCTCCGAAAATAACGTTAAGAGTGACAATTCCGCCGAAGAAGAGCCACGCTACCAGTGCGGCAAAGACCGGTTCAGCGGAAAATATCACCGCAACCTGGGCTGATGGTACTATCACCTGGTAATAGTTCTGCGCCCAGAGGGCAAATGAACTGCCCAGCAGCCCGTTGAAAACGACTGCCAGAACCACTGACAGCGACATGACCGCTTTCATCTGACCGAAGCCGCCGCCTATTGAGAAAATTGCGAGTACGCCCGAGATTACGGCCACCGTTGCAATCTCCACAAACGCCAGCCACATCGCATCGACAGATGTCATGATCCTCTCTACGGCAACGATGTCGACAGCTATCAAAAAAGCCGACATCAGCACCATCCAATAGCCCGATACCGGAGAAAATAGGCCTGTGCCAGCAACAAATCCGAGACCGATCATTGTAATAACTATGCCGACCCAGATCCTAAATGAGAGTTTCGCCTTGAAAAGGACCGAGGTGATCACAGGCACCATGATCACGTTGGTTCCGGTTATGAAGCCCGTAGCCGCCGTGGTCACCGATTTCAGCCCTAAAGACTGCAAAAAGAAGATCCCATACAGAACCACGCCCAAGACAACGGACCAAAATGTGTTCGCAAGCGTGATGGATTCTCGCTTGACTTTTGGGAGAAATGGCAGCAACACCAGAGTGGCGACTATGAATCGAAGCGCCAAAAAGCCGTTGACACCAACAACGCTCAGAGCTTCTCTGGTATAGGAGAGGGTAGCTCCCCATATCGCTGCAACGGCGAGCAGCACCAACGCTCCAGTTGAAGCGGACTGACGAGGTATGAAGCGCATGCCCGCGTTACCGGAACCAAGTTTCGACGTCGGTCATTTGAACTCCCGACTTTTGGCTATTCTCCTATGAAGACAGCTTTGCCTGGACCATTGGTCAGAAATGAGCTGACACCTATCTGAGCATCCTTGGTGCCAAAGACCTCGGAGAAGACCAGCCTCTCCACGTCCAAGCCATGTTCCAACGTTCCGGCCAGACCGACGTCTATCGCCTTTTTCGATAGGCCCTGGGCGAGGACCGCCCCTTTTGCAAAACTCACCGCCCAATCGTAAGCTTCGGAGAATACCTTTCCCGGTTCGCAAACCCTGTCAACCAGACCGATCTCGAGTGCCTCCTGGGCGGAGACAGCTCGTCCAGAGTAGATCAGATCCTTGGCCTTGGCAACTCCCACAAGCCTC
>JAJYVK010000071.1 GCA_021792075.1 Actinomycetes bacterium
ATTAGTTCTTCATATGGCCAATTTCCTTTACGCACTTCAGAATCAACCCACGCAATATGCCGGATACTGGAAAGTGTCGCGCCTAAGACCCATTCGGTGACCGCGCGAGTGTTAAAACCTGCCGCGTTAGACACAGGTATACCCAAATTCTTCGTGATCTCTAAGTCCACTAATTCTACGCCTACGCTTGGCTGCTGAATAAAAATGCATCTAGAAGCGGATTTGGCTTCTGCTTCATATATTCCCAACCTTCCTCGCCAATCTCCTAGAATCAAATCCGCATCAGCCGCGGCGGACTTGATGCTGGACTGCTGAAACCCTTCAGGGAATATAATCTGCATATTCCTGGGCTGGAACAACCAATCTCTCAATGGGGCCTCTTCGATCGGGGCCAAACAAAGAAGTGTGAATGCTTTTTTGACTTCAGCCATTTACGCCCACTCCGATCCAATCGCTAAAAAGTTATAGAATTCTGTACGATATTATTAGTCACTAATCAAGATCCATATTATTAAATTCTTTCATTGCTAGATGTTTTCCAACAAACAACTCTATGCCTCTATCGTGAAACCGTCCAACTCACGTGACACTCTAGATTTCGATGGAATCTGTAGTCAGATGGGAATTGATTTGTCGAACAATTCCCAAAGGATTGTTATCTCTGAGTGATAAAGGAAGCAACTCGTTAGGTATGTTTTGATACGTCACGGGTCGAAGAAAGCGGTCAATGGCTGCTGAGCCAACTGAGGTGTCTCGGACAGAGGTTGTTGCGGGATACGGACCTCCGTGGCTCATTCCGCGTGCGACTCTAACGCCCATCGGGACACCGTTGCCTATGACACGACCTACTTTGTGTATGAGTTCACCGAGGAGTTCAGATACTAACTCAGACTCATCGGACTCAAAGAATATCGTCCCCGTGAGTGACCCCTCAAGCAGTTCAGGAATTGTTCTAAATTCCGATTCCGGACACGTTACAATTATTGCGGAAGGACCAAAATGCTCAGACTGTAACTCTGGATGTGTTCTAAAATTGGTTATTGTCGTCCGAAATAGCCTGCCTGGAATCATGAGCCCAGGATCGTTCGAAGTTTGCGTCTGTTGTACTAGTGTGTCAACACCATCGATCAAAGATGTCTGGTTAAACTGCGCTGCAAGTGTATCGTAAATTGTTTGCGTGAGCAGATGTCCTGCGGGACGAGCAACAAACGCATTTGCAAGATCATTCTCAAGAAAATCACCTTCCTGTCCTTCCGGCAGGAAGATTAAGCCGGGTTTGGTGCAAAGTTGACCTGCGGAACCGCTAATAGACTGGGCCAGTTCTTGCGCGATTTGACCGCCCCGGTTTCTAATCGAAGCTTTTGTTAGAAATACTGGATTCAGGCTGCCCATTTCAGCAAATACTGGGATGGGATTTAAACGACGAGAGGCAATATCGAAAAGTGCGCGACCACCCTGCAAGCTTCCAGTAAAAGCAACAGCTTTGATACCCTCCTCCTGGACAAGCTGAGTCCCAACAGAAGAACCGTTTCCTTGTAGCAGTGAAAACCAGCCTGGTTCAAGCCCACACTTTGCTACTGCATTTGCCATTAATCGGCCACAGAGTTCAGACGTGGCCGGATGCGCTGGATGGGCCTTCATGATGACCGGACAGCCGGCCGCTAAGGCTGATGCCGTGTCGCCCCCTAATACGCTAAACGCAAGTGGGAAATTACTTGCTCCAAATACCGCTATCGGTCCAATCGGCAATCGAACCTTTCTTAATTCCGGATACATTCCTTCCGGGTCACCTTGGTCAATGACAGCGTCTAGTCTCTCGCCGCGTTCTGCAATCCTTGCTAAAAAGCGGAGTTGATCTGATGTCCTGGCGAGTTCACTCTCGAGCCTCGGGATACTTAATCCTGTCTCACCTGTGCAGGTTTCAAGAATGACCTTGGCCCAGTCCTCTAAAAAGTGGGCGACGGTGTTCAGTATCGGAACTGTAATGCCTGGAGTCAATAATGCATTGTTATATACTTGAACCGCTAAATCTACTGCGTCTGCGATGTCTTTTTCAGTTGCTGCATGAAAATCGGAACCTACATATGAACCTGAGACTGGATCAATAGCCCTAAAAGGCTCACCACCTCCAGCCCGTTCTTGTCCGGCAACGATGTTCATGCCAAACGCTGCAACCGACATCTGGTTCCGCGCGACATTGTCGCGCCCATTAACCTCATGAGTATCCATACCGATACCTTTCCTAATGCCCTTCGAGTGGTAGATAAATCCCTGACTCAAATAATCATTACAAGTAGTTCACAAACTTCCTCAACATTTAGAGTTAAATGTTTTCTTCATTTTTTAACCGAGAGAGTGAGCGTAATTTTTGCGGATCCATGAATACCATTAGCCGAACGTTTTAAACAATTCCTAGCCCGGAAATGCGGACAAATATCAGAACTGCAATGTAAGTCACGCTTGACGGCGCAACGCAAGGTACCGATCCTGAGTTCGAAACTATGATCTCAAAAGTTTGCTATACCTGGTCCCAATCAACTCCTGTACCGTTGACAATGTCACCTAGAATTTTTTGCTCTGACGCAGCAATTGCTAAAGCAGTTTCGTATACCTCTGTAGCCTTACTAGATGGAATTCGCACTACGCCGGTAGCGTCTGCGACGATGATATCTCCTGTTTTGATTTCAGTATCACCGATAGTCACTGGTTCTCGCAAGGTCCCGAAAGAGAACTCATTGCGACTGCGCCGTGGGCATGTTCCATTAGCCCAAACTGGAAAACCCAATCCACGGATCTCTTCGACATCGCGGCATGTTCCATTAATAACCGCACCGCGTACTCCCTTGTTCATTGCCAGCCGAGAAGCCAGTCCCCCCCAAGCAGACGCGTCAGTGGCTCCTCCAAGATCTAAAACAACTATTTCCCTTGATGACATTGTCTGAAGAACTGCCTCAAGGGGACGGCCAACACCACCGCCAAATCGATAAGCTGCATCGTCATGTGAAACGCGCGCAAACTTTGCAGTCATGGCAAATCCAGCGATTCTTCCTTGGTCCATCCTCTGAGAAAATACTCCGGGCACTACGCAAGAGATTTTCAGTTCGTCCATGGCATCAGATAACGTCGAGGTCGACAATAATTCAAAGGCTGCCAATAGCTGCGGTGTAACCGCTTCGTTATCGTTACTAGTACTCATAATCATTACATTGCCTCTTTTTTCTCAATTGTTGACTAAAACCCGGTGTTTTCTATGGTTGGTATTTCAGATTTGTTTTCGTTTGTCAGCTTGACTTGCGAAGCTCTACAACCTAGTCTCGCAGACACACGTAAAGCTCCTTGCATCACCACGGAACACAGTCTTGACTCTTCTTCAGCCGTAAAGCGGTGTGAAGGTATGGTAACGCTCATAGCTGCTACTACACGGTCACTGTCGTCCATAATCGGTGCAGCAAGACAACTCACGCCCTCGTTCGATTCATTGCGATCGATCGCATAGCCAGATGCGCGGACTTCGTCTAACTCCCTAAAAAGCCTTTCTGACGTTGTCAATGTGTATTGGGTACGAGATACCAATTGGGCACCAGCGGGATATAGCTGTCCTAACTCCTCTTTATTAACATTCGCAAGTAGCACCTTCCCTAAAGCTGTGCAGTGAGCTGGTAGTCTTCGCCCAACAGATACGGTAATCCTGACCGCCTGGTTGCCCTCGACGGTGCAGAGGTATACAACATCGTGGCCGTCAAGCACTGCAACGTTGACGGTTTCTGAACATTTGGCAGACACCTCTTCCGCAATGCGTTGCCCAACCCTTATAAGACGCGAGCGCCAACGGTACGCGGTTCCTAGCTGAAAGCTCATGAACCCTAACTCAAAACGATCTTTATGATCTGCCGTACGGCTGAGGTAGTTACGAGCCAAGAGTGTTCCCACGATTTCAAAGACAGTGGTCCGTGGTAAGCCCGTTAGAGCCACAATCTCGGGCATAGATAACTCTTCCTCTTCCCCTAGAAAAAGTTCAAGAACGTCAAATGCTCGATCTACTGCAGGTACTAACCTTGTCATTATTGTCTCATCTCAATTACTCGAAACCAATCCCGATACAAATACTCTTGTCTATTACAGAGTTCTAGATCCTTATGCACGGTATTCCATAGATTTGTAGTGAGTAAGCAAATCCCAATCGTATATTACGCCAAGCCCAGGACCCTGTGGAACTGTTACGCATCCATCACTATCGACAACTTCGAGGCCATCCTTGTAATCGCATGAATATATATCTTGGGGCCGGCCTATCAGCGGAGTCAAGGGGTGAACCAGCGCCATCTCGTAATAATTCGTATTTCTGATTGCTGACATTAAGTGTCGGTGCGCGGGGGAAGGGGAGTGAATCTCAACATCAAGACCCATAGCTTCTGCAAAGTGAGCAATCTTTAACGCCCCAGTAATGCCTCCGTCATATTCAGCATCCACCCTAATGAGGTGAGTTCCCCCGCCAATCACAAAGTTTGCCTTCTCCTCCGGACCGTGTACATGCTCTGACTGTAATAAAGGAGTGCGAGTAAGCTGCGAAAGACGAGCATGGCCTGGAATAGATACACCGCCATCTTTGTAAGGGTCTTCCATCCACAAGAACCCCGCTTCGTCACACGCGCGAGCCACTTGCAGAGCTTCGAGAAATGTTTGGAGTTTGCACGCTGGATCCAACATCAAACCCATTTCTGGGCCAACTGCGTCTCGAACCAAGTGAATAGTCTTTACCAATTCTGTAATCGTATAATCATCCCAAATATGAAGCTTGAAAGCTGGATACCCAAGGTTTTTGCATTGAATTGCGAACTCGGCAAACGCTTCTGGGGAGTCAAGACCTCCATTGCGGTCACCGGACATAGTTGACGCGTAACAGGGTAAGCGCTTGCGCCAACCTCCCAAAAGTTTTGAAATTGGTGCATCAAAATATTTACCTGCAAAATCCCACAATGCAATGTCAAAAGGACCCATTCCCATTTTGTCATACTTGCGCAATTCGCGACGAGAACGGTCATATATTAGCTCCCGCTCAAGCGCATCCAAACCTATGAAACTTGGTGCAAGTTTCCGAAATTGTGCAAAACCTACACTATCGCCGCCAACATATTCTCCACTTATACCTGATTCGGTATGAACACGGTAACAAAATACAGTCGCAGACCCTTCAGTGCCAGGTTTATATACAACTGATATACCCTCACGATCCTTGCCTAAATCCTTCATCGGGAGCCGTGACTCTAGTACTTCAATACTTGTGATTAAACTGCTTCTATTATTGCTCAATTTAGCTCCATTTTCTTCACTTGGCTGATGACATTATTCTTGCGCACTGCTTCAGATTCGTATTTTCCGGTCTCAATGACCCGCAATTCTTGAGAGATCTGACTTTTTAGTGCTATGAACTCCTCCGACAATTTGTCTTCGACCACTCTATCTTTTTGCAGCTCCACTGGTGTTTCCGAGACGATCCGACCTGGGTTGGCACCCATAATTACAACTCGGTCACTGAGAAAGATGGCTTCCTCGACATCGTGCGTAACGAATAATACGGTTCGAGGATTCAGCTGGAGTGCTCTTAGTAGCGCTACCTGAAGCCTCTCTTTGGCTTGAACATCCAATGCCCCGAACGGCTCATCCATAAGCAGTACCGAAGGCTCGGCAGCGTACGCTCGTGCTATCGCCACGCGCTGTTTCATACCGCCTGATAGTGCCTTGGGCATCACGTCTTCCACTCCAGACAGCCCTACCAAATCCAAGTATCGTCTAGCCTCATTTGCGCGCTCAGTTCTCGGTACACCTCTCATTTCTAGACTGAAAATAACGTTTTCGATGACTGATAGCCACGGAAAGAGGGCATATTGTTGGAAAACGACACCTCGGTCACGCCCTGGTCCGCCAACAATTTTGCCGTCAACACGCACAAAGCCGCTGCTGGCGCGTACTAAACCAGCTACGCAATTTAGCAGAGTGGTCTTCCCGCAACCACTAGGACCAACGATCGCTACGAATTCTCCGTCACGCACGTTCAAAGTGGTTTTTGATAAAGCTGCTTGCGTGTCACCATTGCCTGGCGTTTCGTACTTGACGACCAAATCAGAAATCTCTATTTTTGTGGGTTCTAGCAATTGCCTGTCTACGCTACCCATGAATTCCGTCCCTCCATGGTCGGCATTACCCTACGTCGGCCCAAGAAATCATCCTACGTTCCACACGAAGCAGCAGTCGGTCAAAGATAAACCCAATAACTCCGATAGTGATGATACCGAGATATATCGCTGGAAGATCGAAATACTGGCTCGCTTGAGTGATCATGAATCCGAGGCCATGTGAAGCGGCAATAAGCTCAGCTGCCACCAAAGTAGTCCAACCACTTGCGATTCCAAGCCTTGCACCGGTGAAGATACTTGGTACCGCGGCAGGCACTATTACTTTTGCAAAAAGCCGCCAGCCACTGGTACCTAGTACCCGTGCTGCTCGTATCAGGGTTGCGTCAATCATGCGAATTCCCTGGTAGGTGGTGATTAGCACGGTCAGAAATACTGCGAAGAAGATCACAGAGACCTTTGCAGTCTCACCAATCCCAAAAAATACAATTACCAGGGGAATCAGTGCTATGGGTGGTATTACTCGAAAGAACTGAATCCAGGGGTCAAGAAGGTTTCTTAATCCTCGAACGGCATTTAATGCGAACGCGACCGGAATTGCCAAGACCAAACCTACTGTGAACCCGACTGCAACGCGCACAACGCTGTATGCTATATCGATTGGCAGTGTCCCGTTAGTCATTAACGTGCCCAAAGCTTGGGATACGCTTACCGGACTTGCAACATCCTTAGGAAGAAGTACAGAGAGTGCCGCCCAGATAACTATCCCACTTAACAAAGAAACGATGAACATGGACCTATAAATTACGGCAAAGCCTCTGGCCCGGAAATTGTGTTGTTTTGTGATTTTTGTGTTGGGGACAGAATCTTGGTTCCTGTTAACCTCCAAAAATTTCTCTGTGTTGCTCATGTCTTTACCTCCGCATTTCGCACAACACAGTTTTGATTGCGAAATTGTCGTCCAGCGCTTTTATTCGTTCCCGTTTCATGGCTTCTGATCATCTCATGCGCTCTCGTGAGGGTTCACTACGGTTAAGAACCTTTCCGTGCAGACTCTGCTACTGATGCCAATGAGTATTTAGAGAGCGGAACGGTGCCCGTTAGAATTCCTTCCTGTATATAAAGCTGGTTATAACGTGTCATCCAGCGAGCTACCGCGCCGGACTTATAATTCGCCGCTATTTTACTGCCGGTAAACCATACAGTCTGGTGCTCAGATTCTTGAATGAGTGGCAGCGGAACCTTGGATAGTGATGCTACCCACGTTGCCACTTGGGTCAGATGTTGAGTTCTATATGTGGCCCCGCGCTCCATAGCCCTTACAAAACGACTTACGACACTCGGATTACTTTGGGCATACTTGTTGTCCACGGCCCAGTTCACAGGAAACGCTGTAGAGGGATAAAAGTTCTTATCTGATGCCAACACCGCTGCATTGGGATCTTTGTTAAGGATTTGGGTAGTTATAGGCGCCCATCCCGCCATTACATTCGCGCTCCCTGACAAGAATGCACTTGGTTGTTCAGCTGGTGAGGTATTGATCATGTGTACAT